>NZ_JASCPQ010000032.1:0-53234 GCF_029959305.1 Pseudomonas sp. PS01297 | reverse complement strand
GGCTTGCTCGCGATGTGGCCGACAAGGTGTAACTGATACACCGAATTGCCTGCATCGCGAGCAAGCCCGCTCCCACAGGGGATGAAGTGCGTCTTGCAGTCTGCGAAAAGTCACTAAATACGCATACAATTGCCAGCACCTCCGCACTTAAGGCAAGCCGGTCAATTCATGGCGCTCGACCCTCTCACGTTATTGACCCTGACCATCGCGCTGGCCGCTGCCGCCGCACTCTATCTGGCCATTGAATGGCGCAGCGTTCGCGAGTCCTCGCTGCTGTTGTGGAGTGCAGGTTTTGCCACCATCGCCATAGGCTCATCCCTTGCGCTGTTACGCAGTATCGGACTGCTGCTGATCGGTATCTGGTTTGCCAACGGCTTGCTGGTGGTGGCGCACTGGCTGTTTCTGCTGGGTGTTGCGCGCTTCACACAAGTGCGTTTGTCGCGCAGTTGGTACCTTATTTTTGCGATCTGGCCCGTACTGCTGCTCATCCCGAATGAGCCGTCATGGTCCAGGGTCATGTTGCTGGTCAATTCGCTGTTGGTCGCTCTCCTGGCACTCAAGGCCAGCTGGTTGTTGCGCCCCCACGGCAAGTCGTTGAGCGTGGGCGCCGTGCAGTTGAGGTATGTCCTGTTGATCCACGGGGTGTTTTATCTCATCAAAGCGCTGATTGCAGTGCTTCCGGGCGAGTTTATTGACTTGGCAGCGTTTCGCGGCGAGATCATTCAGATCTCGCTGGTGGAAGGCGCAATGGCAATCATGCTGATCGCCTTGTCGATGACCGGAACCGAACGCTACCGGCGCGAAAAACAGATCGCCCGCCTCGCCGCCCGTGATCCACTGACCGCCCTGTACAACCGCCGCGCCCTCGAAATGCGCGCGCCGCCCTTACTGAACGGGGTATCAGCCGCACGACCTGGGGCCTTGCTGCTGATCGACATCGACAACTTCAAACTGATCAACGACCTGTATGGCCATACGGCAGGCGACCGGCTGTTGATCTCCCTGAGCGAAATGATTCGTGCGGTACTGCCCAAAGACGCACTGGCAGCCCGGTTGGGCGGCGATGAATTTTTGATCCTGTTGAGCAACGCCTCAAGCGAGCGCATTGAAGCGCTGGCCAGCGCCCTGCGCGAGCCGTTTTACCTCGCCACTTCACAAACCTTCGCCACCCCACAAGCGGTCACCCTGAGTATCGGCGCCGAACTCTTCGACCGCCCTCCTGCCAGTCTCACCCAGTTGATCGAACTGGGCGACGCCGCGCTCTACGCCTCCAAACGCGGGGGTCGTAACAGTTTGCGTTTGGTGGACAGGACCTTGGCTAATCAATTGTGAATAAACAACCTGAATACTGGCCTGTGCTCTCGAGACTTTACGTTTCGAATTGACGCTGACTTCAGATTTTCCGAGTAGAAGATATCACTGGCGAGGAAGTCTGAAGCCAAGTGCTTGGCAATGAATTGCGAAAAGCCCTGACCCTTAAAATCATTCACCAAATGGTAAATATCCAACACTGTTCTTCCGGCGCTTTCATATAACAGCGCTAATCACTTTTATTCAAATGCCACTGACTACTCACAGCCCCTCGAGTCCGCGCAGTTGTGGGCAGCGATCGTCCCTAGCCGCTGAAGATTATTACTGTTTTATCAACAATGTTTTTCCTGCCTTTGGATTTATCCAAAACAGCTCGTGTATACACTGACACGACAATGCCTGAAAAACCTCTCATGCACGCTCCAGAGCCCTCTGCTCACGCCTGGCCCTTTAAAAGGGGCAATAAATTTTCGGCCCTGCTGTTCGTATACAACAGGTCAGTGTTCTCTTACCCAATCGAGCATTCAATCAATGACGAATGACAAATCACCTCACACAGCAGGACGCTCAATGAGCAATATAGCGAGGGTATTGTTTTCCCTTTTTGTATTTGTCGTGGCGTTAGCGTTGATTTATGGCGGGATCAAACTAGTTTCATTGGGCGGGTCAAGTTATTACTTGATTGCCGGGTTGGCTTATTTGCTGCTCGCGGCCCTCTTCGTACTGCGAAAACGCATCGGCGTCAGCCTCTCAGTTGCGATATTTCTGGCTACTTGTGTCTGGGCCTTTTATGAAGTCGGACAGTTCAGCTACTGGGAACTGCTGCCACGTCTGGTCGTTCCAGCGATAATCCTGACCCTCAGTTTGTGGGTAGGAGCAGCCTTGCCGAACACCTCGCTGAGTACCCGACGCCTGGCTAACCGCTTTGGTTTTGCTGTATTCCTGGGACTGATCGCAACATTCATTGCCGCGTTTTATCCCCATGACGTTATTTCCAACCCAGACGCGGCCACCGACAACCCAATGGCCGAAGAGCCCTCCAGTGGCCCTGACAATTGGGAGTTTTTCGGACGCAATGCTTCGGGAACACGTTTTGCCCCATACACCCAAATCACCCCGGACAACGTCAAGGACCTGCAGGTCGCCTGGACCTACAGAACTGGCCGTCGTACTACGGGCGCCGGTGCCGGGGTAGACGAAAATACCCCTTTGCAAATTGGTAACGTTTTGTACTCGTGCACCCCGGAGAACCTGATCACCGCCCTGAACGGTGATACCGGGACCCCGATCTGGAAGTTTGACCCGCATGCCAACAGCGAAGAGCACGTAACGTGCCGGGGTGTGGGCTATTACGATATTGACAAAGACGACAGCCTGAGTACCGAGATCAAGGCGTCGTACAGCAATGACCAACAGTGCCGTCAGCGAATTCTGGTCTCGTCGGTGGATGCACGTTTGTTTGCGCTGGATGCTCATACCGGCACTCTCTGCCCAAGTTTTGGCGATAACGGTTATGTCGATCTCAAGAAAGGCATGGGCCCGACCGAACACAGCAAGCGCTATCACCCGACTTCGCTGCCAGTGGTAATGGGGCACCTGACCGTAGTCGGAGGCTGGGTACGCGACATTGTCGAGGGTGAACCTTCCGGTGCCGTTCGCGCATTCGACGTGCTGACAGGGGCTCTAGTGTGGGCTTGGGATGTCGGCGCACCCGACAGCAAAGATATCGCGGCAAACGATCATCAATTCACCCTGGAAACACCTAACGTCTGGACCGTTCCGACCTACGACAAAGAACTGAACCTGGTTTACTTGCCGACCGGCAACGGCCCACCCGACTACTGGGGTGGCGATCGCAATCAGGTTAAAGAAAAGTTTGGTTCAGCCGTTGTGGCAGTCGATGCATCCACGGGTAAAGCTAAATGGGTGTACCAGACCGTTCACCACGATGTCTGGGATTATGATTTGCCGTCTCAGCCTGTTCTCTATGACATCAAGAATGCTCAGGGTGAGAAGACCCCCGTCTTGATACAGACCACCAAGACCGGAAATATCTTTGTACTCGATCGCCGTACTGGCAAACCGGTGACAGACGTTGTAGAGCGCGCAGTGCCTACCACTCCAGCGGCAGAAGGCGAGCATCTGTCGCCCACGCAACCGTTCTCGGTAGGGATGCCGACCATTGGTGCCCAACCGCTAACCGAGAAGTCCATGTGGGGCGTGTCTACCTTCGACCAGCTGTACTGCCGGATCATGTTCAAGGACTCCGTGTACCTGGGCCCCTTTACGCCTCCCGGTGAAAAACCTTATATCGAATGGCCAGGCCTGCTGGGTGGCATGAACTGGGGCGGTATTTCGATCGACGAAAACACCGGCATCATGTACGTCAATGACATGCGCATGCCGCTGCGCATGTCACTGGTCACCAAGGAAAACACCAAAAAATTCAAAGTCTCGACCGATGAAGTGCCTGGTTTCATGGGGACCATTCGCCCGCAAGTTGCCGGTATTTATGGCGGTGTGAAAATCGATATTCTGCAATCGCCGCTGGGCGTACCGTGCAATACCCCACCGTTCGGCAGCATGAGCGCCATTAACCTGAATAATCAGAAATTACTCTGGCAGGTGCCTCTAGGCACTGTGCAGGACACCGGCCCGCTAGGGATCAAAACGCATATGCAAATTCCATTGGGCATGCCAACACTCGGTGGTCCAACCTCAACGGCATCAGGCCTGGTGTTTTTCGCCGGGACTCAGGACTACTACCTGCGGGCACTTGATTCGGCCACGGGCAAGGAGGTCTGGAAAGCCCGTCTACCGGTTGGCGCTGTCGCTGCGCCCCTGATCTACAAGTCGCCGACAAACGGGAAGCAATACGTGGTCATCTCAGCCGGTGGCATGAGCCACTCACCGGATGTCGGTGACTACATCATTGCTTATGCCTTGCCGGACAGCATCACCCAGAAATAGCACCTGGATTATTGTCACCTGAACATGGCCCGCCAGCTCTTGTCTGGCGGGCTTTTTTGTCACCAGCGGTATACCGTGTATATCCACTTTCTAAGGGCGTCATTGATGACAATCACTAAGAGCTGGCGGGCCGTGGCCGAGCGTGCATCGGACGACCTGTTCGCATGGTCGTCTTTTGTCGCGCAAACCGAATTTTTATGGCAAAACACAGCATTGGTCGAGGACGGTGATGCCTGGCAACGCGTCTGGTTTGAACTGGAAATCTTGAACGGGCTTGCACTGGCGCAATGGGATGATCAGGGACGGCCTGATGATTGGTCAAACAGCTGGGCTGCCGGATTTAGACAAGAGGCTGCGGCCCTGACAACTGAGTTGCTAAGCTTGCTCGCACCCTAAACGCCACTCAGGGCGTTACGACTAACCGTCCCCCATACACGCCTGAAGCTAGCCTTATTCATACAGATGCGGCTCAAGCCAGGCATCTATATGAGGCGCTTTATGCGAGAGGTATTCGCCAATCCCTCCCCGATTGTTGGCCTCCAACTGTAGCTTTACATCCTGATATTGCTGGCGGATGTTGTCGTTTACTCGCAACAGGTCGCGAAAGCGCAGCATGCGGTCTATCTGCGAATGAAGAGGCCAACCATTTTATGGCGCTGAAGTGGCTGAATTATGACGGCGTGCGGTGCAGTAAACATTGAGATGCGCGCCCGCCCGCGTTTAGAGTGGCACTCTCCTCGTCTGGAAGTGTGCGCCAATGGATAACCTCTTGCTCGGCAGTTGCCTGTGCGGTGCTGTCAACTATCAAACGTCTACGCCGCCCAAGGTGGTTTCACATTGTCATTGCAGCCAATGCCGCAAAGCCCACGGGGCCGCCTTTGCCAGTTTTTTTAATGTGCTGCGTAGCGATCTTGAGTTAACCCGCGGTGCTGAAAGTCTCAAGTCGTTTGAGTCTTCAGAGTCGGTGTTGCGTCAGTTCTGCGGCGAGTGCGGTTCATCATTGTTTTGGTCAACGTCAAAAGGGCCCTACGCCGACTGGATCTCTATCGCCATGGGCACTCTCGACACACCCGTCACCGGCGCTAAACAAAAGCATATCTGTGTGGCGTCAAAGGCCACGTGGCATGACATTACCGATCATTGGCCGCAACACCCGTAACAGACAAGGAAGACCTTATGGCATTAACGCCTGACAAGCATATTGTGGTTATCGGTGCCGGGATCGTCGGCGCCTCGATGGCCTATCACCTGGCTGAAAAAGGGGCGAAGGTCACTGTTGTCGAGTCAGCAGAGATTGCGTCAGGGGTGACCGCAACCTCGTTCGCCTGGATCAACACCACGCACGACGAACCGGACCCGATAGCGCAACTGCGCCGCGAAGCCATCAAGGAATACCACCGCCTTGAAGCGCAACTGCCAGCGCTGAACATACGCTGGACGGGCGCTTTGTCGTATGGCGAGGGGCTGAGTGAAGTGTCGCCTGCTCCAGCTCAGTTGCTGGATCGTTCACAAATTCTCGCCCTTGAACCGAACCTCAAGCACCCGCCACAACAAGCTATGTATGTGGCACAAGAAGGCGCGCTGGACGCTGTCGCAGCCACCCACGCAATGATCTCAGGCGCTCAGGCGAACGGGGCAAAAGTGCTCACGCAAACCCGAGTGCTGGGCTTTAAAACCCTGCACGGCACAGTGACAGCGATTGAGACATCAAACGGCACGTTAGTGGCTGATACCGTGGTGTTGGCAGCCGGGACCGGCATTGCCGAGCTGACTCGGATGCTCAACCGTCCCCTCCCTGTGCAAGCTTCACCTTGCATTTTTATCCGCTACCCGGCGCAGCCTGGTCTGGTGCAGACAATCATTTCAAACTCAGCGATGGAAGTCAGACAAGCCGCGGATGGAACATTGCTGGCGGCTGAAGATTATCTGGACGACAGCGCCGAGAATCAGCCGTCCGCCGTGGCGCAGCGAACGGCCAGGGCCATCGAAAGCGAGCTTGAAGGCGTGGTTTTATCAGAGCCGGAGTTGGCATGTGTGGGGCTCAGGCCTCTATCATCCGATCGCCTGCCCATCATCGGGTATTTGCCTGATGTCAGCGGTGTGTACGTGTGCACCCTGCACCCCGGTGTCGCACTGGCGGCCATAGTCGGCCGTCTGGTGAGTGAAGAAATTCTAGATGCCAAGTTGAGCGATGCGCTCACAGCGTGTCGGCCTGACCGGTTCTGTCTGGACACGCCTCCCCGGCACGAGCGACCGTGATCTTCGACGCGGCGCCGTCGCGCGCAGCAAACAGGCCACCGAATATCTTCAGCATCCCCCAATCGGTTCCCTCTCCTACGGGAGAGGGCTAGGGTGAGGGTTGCTCTTGATTTGAGTACATATCCATTGCTGCGGTAACGGCCACTTAGGGTTCCACCCTTACGGGGCGTCACTTTGAAAGCGCAAAGTAACCAAACGCTTTTTGCCCCCCCCTCGGTGCCTCGCTGTGGTTCGGCATGCCCTCACCACAGGGCCCTGCTCCGTGGGCCCGCCTCGATCGGCCAGCGTGGTTTAACGGGGCCTCTCAGATCAAAAGCCAGATCAAAATCAACAGCTCGCTCCTACAGGGCCTTAACAATCAATGACTTATTTTGTGTTTGATAAGAGGGTCGAATTGACTACATAGATGCGAGTCAAACTCAGCAACCGCTCAACGCCACCTGCGGACGCTCGCCGACGAAGAAAAACGGCCGTAGGCGCACGCCGACACTGTTGCCCAGAAATGCCGCTACCAGCCACACCCAGCCATGCAGACTGCCTGAGGCAATGCCGCTGAAGTACGCACCGATGTTGCAGCCATATGCCAGACGCGAGCCGTAGCCGAGCAGCAGACCACCGATCACCGCCGCCACCAGCGAACGGGCGGGAATTTTCAGGCTCGGTGCAAAACGACCGGCCAGCCCAGCTGCCAGCAACGCGCCGAGGATGATGCCAATGTCCATGACACTGGTGATGTCTTCCCACACCGGTGCCGCCAGCGCCTTGGCATTGCTAGGCACTTGCCAGAAGCCCCAACTGCTGACGTCCACGCCCAGCCCGCTCACCGCCTTGGCGCCCCACAGAGCAAACGCCGAGGTGATGCCCCACGGGCGCCCGGCCAAAGCCAGCGTGGCGTAGTTGAGCAAGGCTAGACCAATCGCGCCCCAGACCAATGGCCAGGGCCCGCGCAGAAAACGGCGCAGACCTTGGTGTTCGCTGATCACGCCCTCTTCAAGCTGCCCATGGCGGGCTTTTTCGAGACGCACGGTAACCGCCGCAATCACCCCGAAAATGGCCAGGCTCAGCAGCAGCGCAGGCACCACACCCAAACTCTTGACGATGGAGGTGGCCGGCAGCGAAGGCAGGGCAAACCACCAGTCGGCGTGATGGGTGGCGATGACCGAGCCACAGATGAAGAAGAACAGCGTCACCAGCATCCGCGCATTACCACCGCCGACCGTGAACAAGGTGCCGGAAGCGCAGCCGCCCCCCAACTGCATGCCGATGCCGAAAATAAATGCACCGAACACTACAGAAATACCTACTGGTGCGACCAGCCCGACCACGGGCTGTCCAAACAGCGTGCCGGAGCCCAGCGCCGGGAAAAACAGCAGTACCGCCACCGACAACATGATCATTTGCGCGCGCAAGCCGGCACCGCGCCGGTCATTGATAAACACCCGCCAGGCTGAGGTAAAACCAAAGGCCGCGTGGTACAGCGTTAAACCCAACGCAGCGCCCACCACCAGCAACAACACTTGGCGCGAACCCACCGTGTTTTGCAAAAACGCTGCGCCCAGCAACAGCAAGATAAAAGCCACCAGCGGCGCAAACGACTTGCGCTCCGGTGCAATAGACAGAGAACGGCTCATTAAGAATCTCGGTTTGTTTGATATGAAAGTGTGCGAAGGCGGCCAGTATAAACACTTGAAAGTGTAGGCACTCTGGTTGATTGACGGGTTGCACACGCCCTTCTTCCTACACGGTGCTTGTGCGAAAAGTCTCTATTTAGCCAACACACTGAAAATGCCCTAACTATCGCCTTTGTCATTCGTTTGAAGCACTGACAACTTCAAAAATCTGACAAGGAATCAGTTGCAATGCGTGCTCCCCTCACCCGTTCCGTCACGTTAGCCCTCGGTTTTATCAGCAGCTCGCACTTGCTGGCCGACACTGAGGCCCTGGATGAAGCTGAGACAAAACCTTCCGGCATGGAACTCGCAAGCACCCGCATCAGCGCCCAGGGACTGGGCTCCACGACTGAAGACACAGGTTCCTATACCACCGGCTCGACCAACACCGCGACCAAACTCAACTTGAGCATTCGCGAAACGCCGCAGTCAATCTCTGTGGTCACCCGCCAGGAAATGAATGACTTCAACCTCAATACCCTCACTGAGGCCATGCGCCATACCACCGGCGTGGTGGTGCAACACAACGACTCGGACCGGGTCAGCTATTCGTCACGGGGCTATACCATCAATAATTTCCAGATTGACGGGATGCTCAACACGTTCAGCTACATGAAGACTGACGCCGACACCATCATCTACGACCGTATTGAAGTGGTCCGCGGTGCTACCGGCCTGACCACCGGCGCGGGTGACCCCTCGGGCACCATCAACATGATCCGCAAACGCCCGACCCATGAACTGGCCGCCACGGCCGGGGTCAGCGGCGGCAGTTATGACAACTATTACAGTTACGTCGATGTGGGGGGACCGCTGGGGTTCGACGGCCGTTTGCGCGGCCGTACCGTACTGGCCTACCGTGACAGTAAGTCGTATCTCGATAATTACGCGCTAAAGCGCGAAGTGGCTTACGGCATTCTCGAGGCCGACCTCACCGACGACACCACCGTGGCCGTCGGTTACGACTATCAGGACAAGCAGGTTCGCGGTTCGTCCTGGGGTACAACGCCCTATTGGACCGGTACTGGCGAAAAGGCCAACCTGGGGCGTTCGACCAATTATGCGGCGCCCTGGAGCTCCTGGCCGAAGAAGGACAAAACCGCCTTCGCCACCCTCGACCAGCAGTTATTCGATAACTGGCGCCTGAAAGCCGCTTATACCCACCGCTCCAGCGACTCCGAAGGCAAGGTGTATTACGCCGGTGGTGGCTTTCCGAACGCAGATGGCACCGGCATGTCGGCTTATAGCAGCCACTTTGCCGGTGACGAAACCATGACGGCGATCGACGTTAACTTATCGGGCACTTACGCCCTGCTTGGGCGTGATCATGAATTGATGTTCGGTTACGGCGAAGCCAAGTACGACAACACCTCGCCGCTCTTTATTGATTTAAACCCTGAGGGCTACGATAGGGTGCCTGACTGGGGTGATATGGGCGCTATCCCGAAATACCGCGACCTTGACAGCGGTATCGACAGCAACCACAGCACCGTCAAACAGAAATCCGGCTACTTGGCCACGCGCTTTAACCTCACCGATCAGTGGCACGCCGTGCTCGGCACACGTTACGGCAGCTGGAAAAGCTCAAACGTTGACCGCGAATTTGACGAAAAAGCACCTGGCGGTGTCAGCTACCAAAAAGCCGTGCAGACCCACAACGACATGATCACCCCCTATGCCGGCTTGCTGTACGACTTCACTGAAGAGTTAACGGCCTATGTCAGCTACACCGACATTTTCAAGCCTTCTACCGATAAAGATGTCAGCGGCTCGTACCTCAAGCCGGTGGTCGGCAGCGTCTATGAGGTGGGGCTCAAAGGTAGCTTCCTGGAGGAACGTTTGAACCTGACGAGCGCGGTGTTCTGGAGCAAGCAGGACAATGTGCCAGAAATCGACGACTCCGTGCCGCGCGGCCCGAATGGTGAGGAATATTACAAAGCCGGTGGCAAGGGCAACAAAATCAAAGGTTTTGAAGTTGAGCTGGCCGGTGAAGTGATGCGCGACTGGAACATGATGGCGGGCTACACCTACACCCACTCGCTCAACGCCGACGGCAAGCGCATCAATACGGCCTCACCGTTGAACCTGGTCAAGGTATCGACTACCTACAAACTCCCGGGTGAATGGAGCGCCATGACCGTGGGGGCTGCCGTTAACTGGCAGAGCGACATCTACCGTGCCGCCCGTCGCCCCGACGGGACTACAGATGCAAAAGGCAATCCGAACACCTTCAAGGAAAACATTACCCAGAAGTCCTACACCCTCCTCGACCTGATGGCACGCTACGAGTTTGATACCCACGTCTCGGCAACGTTGAACGTCAAAAACGTGCTGGACCAGAAGTACTACGACAACGTCGGCTTCTTTAACGGCGTGTTCTGGGGCGAGCCAAGAACCGTCAGTCTGGGCCTGGAGTGGAAGCTGTAACGGCAACCATCCAGCCTGTAGGAGCGAGCTTGCCTCGCGATCTTTTGATCTGTTGAACAAAACATAAGATCAAAAGATCGCGAGACAAGCTCGCTCCTACACTAATCAACATTCTTTGATCTGATCCCACAACTGCGCCACCTGCCCGGGACTGCTGGCCTTGATCCGTGCCAGGTCGACGGGATAGTCGACGCCAGGGTTTTCAACGAAACGGGTGGCGGTGAACTGACCATTGCTTGCCCGTACGATGTAGCCGGTGTCGCGACACTGCTCCGAAGCCAGAAACACCACGCCGGGTGTGACCCATTCCGGCTTGAGGTTGACCGGTACTTCGGTCACGCCCCACATTCTGGTCTTTGCCACCGGCGAAACGGCGTTAACCAAAATCCTGTCGGCCATGCCCTCCATGCTCAATGCATTCATGATGCCCAGTTGCGCCATTTTGCCTGCCGCGTAAGCCACCAGCCCCGGCTGTGCATAGGGCTGATACATGGCCCGGTCCGACGTGGTCAAGACCACCCGCGCGGCTGGCGATTGCCGCAGGTAATGCCAGGCATGCTTGCACAACCAGACAGGGGCGTAGACGTTGACATCCAGTGCCCGCTCGATAAAAGCCGGCTCGACCTCTTCTATCCGCTGATAACCGACCCAACCCGCATTGTGAATCACGATATCCAACTGCCCAAACGCGTCGACAGCCGCCGCGACCAATTGCCCGCACCCACGCTCGCTGGCAAGGTCGGCGTGGTGACCCAGCACGCTGTAGCCTTCGGACGCAAGCGCACGTGCCGCCTCGTGGGCAATCGAGGCATCGGCACCTACGCCCAGCGTATCCGCGCCAATATCGCTGATCACCACATTGGCGCCCAACCTTGCCAGCTCGCGGGCGTAGCTCAGACCCAGGCCTTGGCCTGCGCCCGTTACAATTGCGGTTTTGCCTGCAAAGTCCACAGTTGACTCCTCTTGATGACTGCCCTCACCTTAACCCTGTGTTTCAGGCTTGTTTAATACTGTTCAAGCGCGAAGTTGATACGCTGCGCTTATCACAGTTCAAAGGAGGGAACGGACACCATGATCGAGACCCGACTGCTCAAGCAGTTCATTGCCGTTGCCGAAGAACTGCACTTCCATAAAGCAGCCAAGCGCCTGCACATGGCCCAGCCTGCACTCAGTCAGGCGATTAACCGACTGGAAGACAAACTGGGAATCAGCCTGCTGACGCGCAGCAAACGCGAAGTGCGACTGACGCCTGCGGGCAGCGCGTTTTTGGACACAGCCTACAGCACCCTCAACACACTGGAGTCCGGTGTGGAACATGCGCGCCAAGTGGCGCAAGGCATCGCTGGCAAACTCACAGTCACCAGCGTCTCCATCGCCCACTACACACCGCTGCTCAACGCACTGCGAGCGTTCCGCGACACCTTCCCCCAGGTTCAATTAACCCTCATAGAGATGCCTTCAGCCAGCCAGGCCCAAGCGATCTCGCACGCAGAAGCGGACATCGCCTTTATGCGCAAACTGCCCTTCGACACACCCAACCTGCAATCGCGCCTGCTGTTTGAAGAAGCAATTGTTATGGCCTTGCCCGCCGATCACAGCAAAGCCTATGCCGCCGACATCGACCTGCGTGACTTCGCAGATGAAGGGTTTGTCTTCACCCCCGAAGTGCTGGGCAGCGGTTATCACCGACAACTGATTGCCCTATGCGAAGCCGCGGGTTTTTACCCGAAGGTGGTACAGGAAGCGGCACAACTCCACACCGTGATCGGCCTGGTTGCCTGTGGCTTTGGTATGGCGTTGGTGCCGGCCTCCATTGCTCGGTCGTTTACACAAGACAGCGTGGTGTTTCGGCGCATTTTGCCGGTGGCGGAAACTGGCAACCCTGCAATTGGCCTCTATGTGGGCTGGCATGCCCACAACGTTTCACCGCTGGTTGAGCGCTTTATGTCGATACTGGATTTGAATGTAGCGCTCAAGGATGTGTCGACATCGCCGGGGAGCCATGCGGTTCAGCAAACGAGTCCCGATAACTCGCCGGGCTGAAAATGCGGGTTAACAGCAGCATCGCCACAACCCCGACAATCAACACCCACCAGGCGCTGACAAAGCTGCCCGTGAGTTCACGCAACCAGCCGGTCAACCAGGGCGAGACGGCGTTGATTAAAAACCCCACCCCTTGCACAAACGCCGCCAATTGACCGGCTGCGCGAGGTTCCCGGCAATGGTCGAGGGTCAGGATCAAGCTGAGGGCAAAACAAGCGCCCAGACCAAAACCGATCAATGCCACCCAAATGTGCGGCGACTCAAGTGGCCACATCACCAGACCGAAAAATCCAAATGCCTGAGCAGCAAGGCTGAGGGCCAAAAACGGGCGCCTGTCGCGACTGCGCTGCGCCAAAGCAGGCATCACCAACGCGGCCAGCACCTGAAACACGGTCATGAATGCCAGCAGCGAACCGCTTTGGGTCGCGCTCCAGTCCATTTGCAGGTAATACGCCGGCAGCCAGGCAACCATGCTCATGTAACCGCAATTAACCAGCCCGAAGTACAGCGCCAACAGCCAGGCCCTGCGGCTGCGCCACGGCTGAGCAGACGCGCCGTGAGTGCGCGCAGTCAACCCGGCAAAGGGCAACAGCCACCACATCAATAGCGCCGCCAACGCGGGCAACAACCACACGCCGAGCCCGGCCTGCCACTGGCTGAAATGTCCGGCCACCACCGGGCTGAGCAGTGCCGCCAAGCCGCCACCACCCATCAACGAGGCCGAATACACCCCCAAAGCCAGCGCCACCTGCCCCTGGAATTGGCGCTTGATCAGCGCCGGCACCAGCGCCTGAATCAGCGCTACACCGGCGCCTCCCAGCAAGGCCGTGATGAGCAACACTTCAGCCTGATGCCCCAGCAGGCGCCACAAGCACGCGCCCAGAATCATCAGCAGGCCCAACGCCACGCCCCGACGCTCGCCCAAACGGGCTTCTATGCGCACCCCGAGCAAGGCCACCAGGCCCATGCAAATCACCGGCAGGCTGGTCAGCCAGGCGCTGCTTTGAAAGCTCATGCCGGTGTCGCCACGAATCTGCATCAACAATGGGCTGATGGAACTCAAAATCGGTCGCAAGTTAAGCCCCAATGCGATGATCAGGGCCCAACTTGCCAGACTGCGCAGTCGGGTTTTAGTGAGCGGCATGGCGCGCCTGCCAGTCTTGATAGACCGCGACCATTGCGGACTGCGGCAGATGTTGCACACCCAGTTGCTGCTCGCTCAATGGCAACGCCAGTTGCTGGTAGATCGCCGCCGTAGACAAACCAAACGCTTCACCCAGTTCGTTTGCTGCGCCATACACGGCACGGCTGACGCCGCACAGGTACATGGCTGCCAGGCACATCGGGCACGGCTGACCACTGGCGTAAATCACGCACCCGTCCAGACGCGAGCCCAAATGCTGGCTGGCACGGCGGATGGTCAGCAGTTCCGCATGGGCGGTCGGGTCTTGGTTGAGATGAATTTCGTTAACCGCCTCGACAATCACTTGGCCGTCCTTGACCAGTACTGCGCCAAAAGGCCGGCCACCCTCGGCAACGTTGATGCGCGCCAGTTCCACCGCGCGTTGCAGATAATCTTGATCGTTATTCATGGGCACTCCCGTGCAGGTCATTCACTGGGCGCCAGCGGCACGCAGCAACGTGGCCGTTGCGCTCTGACCGCGCTGCTCTGCCTGATACAACGGGCTGTGGCCTTCGTTGTCCGGCAGGTTCAGGTCTGCGCCCGCCTGGATCAGTTGGGCAACAATCTGCTGATGCGCCGGGCCACCATCGGACAGCACAATGGCCTCCATCAAACAGGTCCAGCCCAGTCGATTGACATGGTTGACGTCGACCCCCGCGGCAATCAACAAGCGCACGGTTTCAACATGGCCGCGCTCACACGCGGGAATCAACGCGGTGCCGCCATAACGGTTGGTGCTTTTCAGGTCCGCGCCATGGGCCAGCGTCAACTTGAGGATGTCGTTGTAACCACTGGCACCCGCCAGCAAATAGGCGCTGTCGTGCATCAGGTTTTTCTGATTGACGTCGGCACCCGCCGCTATTAATGCACGAGCGATCTCAACGTTGTTTTGCTGAGTCGCCAGCAACAGTGCGCTACTGCCGTCCGGTGTCTGTGCCTTCAGATCCGCACCGCCGGTGATTAATTGCTGCACGTGGGCCAACTCGCCACCGCGCACCGCATCCAACAGACTTTTGTCGTTAGCCATTACTCCTCCCATCATTAATAGCCCGACCGCTAGAAGGCCGGATTTAAACGTCAGGCGACTCATGGTCACTTTCTCTCTGCAGATTCAATGAAGAACGAGTATGGTCAGCCAGGCAGGTATTCTGAAATTAAATATAACCATGCCTTTCAGTGGCAATTCGAATGGTGACGTGTATGTTCGATCCCGTGTTGTTGCGCAGTTTTGTTGCCGTGGTGGAGTGCGCCAATTTCACTCGGGCAGCGCAGCGGCTGCATTTGACTCAGTCCACGGTCAGCCAGCAGATTCGTCGCCTTGAAGACAACCTTGGCTGCACGCTGCTTGATCGCGATCAACGCCACGTTATTGCCACGACTGAGGGCGAGCGCTTGCTGGCGTATGCACGGCGCATCCTGACGCTCCATGAAGAAGCCCGAGAGGCCATGTTTAACCAACAAAGCGAAGGCGTATTGCGTTTGGGGGTGCCGGAGGATTTCGCCGCAGACCGCCTGATGCCGTTGCTGTCGAGCTTCGGTTTGGAGCATCCGGGTGTGCGTCTGGAGGTCACCAGCGGCTTGGGCCCTGACTTGCAGCGGCTGTTTCGCCGGGGTGAGTTTGAGGTATTGCTGGTCAAGCACATGGGCCAGAACGATGACTGCCTGGCGAGTTGGCCAGAACCTTTGTGCTGGGTCGACAGCCGCTCCCAGCCTGCGCTGGGGCGCGATCCGTTGCCGCTGGTGACGTTCCCCGCTGGCGGCTTGTACCGCAATGAAATGCTGAACCACCTGGAAACGGGCGGCTGGCACTGGCGAATCAGTTATTCAAGCGCCAGCCTGGCCAGTGTTTGCTCGGCAGTGGCCGCTGGCTTGGGCGTCAGCTTGCTCCCGCGCAGGGTCATCACCGCAGGCCATCAAGTGCTCGACGCCAGCAGCGGCCTGCCGGATATCCAGGGCGTGTATTTGGCGCTCTATGCCCAAGGCGGGCTGAGCTACGCAGGCAAAGTGTTGCAGGAGCAGTTGCTTAATCTGTGCGCAGGTTTGGGGCAGACAGGGTGACAGCACGCTCGGGCTGTAAAGCAATCCTTCGGCTCGCCTCGCAGCCTCGTGCCTCGTCAGCGACTACAGGCGGGCTGGGGGACGGGGCTTATCACGCTGCCATCGCGAGCGGTGACGCACAGTTCCCCGCGCCAAAACTCAGCGAGAAATACTTCTTCGGTTTCAAGCCCCAGTGCTTTGATTTTGCTGTCCAGCCATTGCGGATCATGGCCGATGGAGGTCAACTGATCGAGTCGCGCCTCGCCGTTAAACATGACGATCACCGACGGCATGTCGCGCTCATCACAAATGACCGTCAACTCGCCACCCGGCTCAATCTGCGCGTAGTAGACCTGCTGGAAAGCACACGCCCCCTGGGCATGTAACTGCGAGGCCACGCGCAAGATGTCTATCTTGTGTTTATTATCGACCAGATTCTCAATAATGAACTTTCCATTCTTGATGATCGGTATAGGGCTACCAATCGCAAAACCACGCAGCACCTGAATATGTTTAGTGGCGGCATTAAGTATGTAGATCAACAACACACCTAATAACAGCACCAGCAAATACTGTTTAAAAGGAATGGTGTCGCTATAAATAACACCCCCGATAATACCGCCCAGAATAAAGTTGCCAATCAGATCTATCGCGGTCATTTGCGACAGTTGGGTCCGGCCTGACATATACATGTGAGTTGCAATAATCGCAAACCCCGCCACGAATTTCGCCAGTACCCATGCGTAATACTCCATACCACTCCCTTATTAATCCCGTTGCGTAATGTCCAATGCGCACCAGCGTAGCAGGTTTGAAATCCAGGAGACAAAATCAATAGCCTTGCGCCTGCCGGGCATCCTTACAGGCCGTGAGCTGGTAATTGATCAGGCTGTACAACGTATGGGTATCCGAGGACTGCACCGTTTGTGTCTCGGCATAATCCACTTGTATGGCATCCAGCTTGGCTTTGTTTTCAGACATCTGCACGATACAGCGATTGACATTATCAGAGCGTAGAGGCTGCGAACTTGAAATATCAGCGTATTCCAGAGTGCGCGTGGCAATCACTTGTTTAATTGCCTCAACTTTTTCCCGTGCAACTTTATCTTTATCAGCCTCACACCCGGCCAATACTAAAACTGACAAAACACCCACTGCACAATGCTTGATCACCGTCATACCCTGAATTCCTTAAGGGAACTGATCTTCATTTTTGTACCGTTTGAACCGCCACGCCGGGTATAAACACCCCCAAAACTTGCGCTTACTGCCTCAATTTAGAGCACTTAGATGACACTATTGCCTTCATCCGACCTTAACCACGCTCATTCAGAACCTTGGTATGCAGGTATTTGTCGCAAGACCCGGCATTTAGCGCCGGGCCATGCAATCAAAAAGCAAAGGCTGTGCCACACAACCGCCCCTCTACAGCGGGGGTGTGACTGAGCGCTATCAATCAGCTTTCAGATACAACGGTTGAGGCCTCTGCCGATTCAGTCGCCAACTTCAATCGATCAGCCTTGCTAACGTAAGTGGACTTTTTCTTCGGTGCCAATTTGGCACTGGCCTTCTTGGCATGTGCCTTTAAAAGCTGCTGGATCTTTTTACGACGATTCATCTTGGGTCACTCGGTTTGTAAGCGCTTGAATCATATCAGTTAAAAGAAGCAGGCCGGTCGCCCGAACACGTACTGTCCAGTTAGCCGAGTAGACCGCGAGAGTGAAATTTACTCCTGGCGTGTCCAAACCGCCAGTTCATAACCGTCAGGATCGACAAAATGAAAGCGGCGCCCACCAGGGAAAGAAAAGGTCTCACGGCTGATCACGGCGCCCAAGCTTTTGATGCGTGCCTGAGTGGCCTCAAGATCGTCAGCGTACACAATCACTAATGGGCCGCCAGGCCGCACCGGTTCACCCGTGGTGAAACCACCCGTCAAGCGGCCATCAGTGAACTCTGTGTACGCAGGACCGTAATCGACGAATGTCCAGCCGAATGCACTGCCATAGAAGGCTTTGCTGCGGCTGATATCACCCACATTGAATTCGATATTGTCGATCTGCCGATCGTTGCCGTTAGCACTCATGAGAACCTCCCGCCTGTCGTGAAAAGAGGTTCATCATAGTGTTATTTGGCTACCACTGCGCAGTGTCAGAGCCGAGTTCATGGGCCGGTAATGCCCACCAGGCCGGGCAGCCTGCGATCTGAACAGGCCATTGGATGCGTTGCGCCTCGCCCCAGGCGGTGTGCTCGATGGCCGAGTCTTTATCGGCATCGGTTTCCTCTGCGAAGGCTGGCTCAGTGATGTGCGAACGATGCTCTTGCAACAACTGCGCGGTCCGCGCCAAGGACAACCGAGCTTGTAGTACCGTGCCCGATTGCAGCCGCTCGGTAATCCCGATAATGGCGGCAGCAGCCATCAGGTAGCCCGTGGCATGATCCAGTGCCTGAACAGGTAATGGCACCGGTTTATCGGCTTGCGCGTGTTGCATCCCGGTATCGGCGATGCCGCTGCTCATTTGTACCAGACTGTCAAAACCGCGCCGATTGCGCCACGGCCCAGTCCAGCCATAGGCATTGAGGCTGATGTCGATCAGCCGTGGGTTGATCTGCTGCCTGACCGCGCTGCCCAGCCCGAGGTTTTCCAGGGCATCGGCGCGGTAACCGTGAACGATCACATCGGCCGACGCCAGCAACGTTTTGACGGTTGCCAAAGCAGCCGTATCACGCAAGTCGAGCCGTACCAGGCGTTTGCCCGGCGTCACCTCCGGCACGATGCCGGGCTCATTCCAGTCCGGCGAGTCGATACGCAACACTTGTGCGCCATAAGCCGCCAGGCACCGTGTGGCGATAGGTCCAGCCAGAACCCGGGTCAAATCCAGCACTTTGATACCTGCAAGCGGGCGTGAAGGATCAATGGGTTGCACCGGGGTACTTGGCGCGGCTCGGCGCTGCAGGTGAACCAACGGCTCTTGCGCGACCGCACGACCTTGCGGATGCAATGCCCATTGTCCGGACGCGTTCATGTGCGCCGCGCAGCCTCCAGCCTGCACGATTGCCGTTTCAAGCGCTTGGGTGGTCCATTGCGCTACGGCCTTGCCCATGGAGGCTTTATCGACTTGCGCACCCAACACCCGCTCTGCAGCCAAACTGTGATGCGGGGCATTGGTGTGCAAACGAATCCAGCCATCTTTGGCCTTGTAGTCACCTGCAACGGGGTCCCACATGGCTGGGGTTTGCCAACCCAACGGACGCAATGATGTCCCAAACCAGATCGAGGCCAGCCGCCGGTCGACCTGCACCGGCTCAACTGGCTTGCCAGTGCCCAACGCACGCAGCCTGGCAATCGACAAGGCCACGGCGGCCATGGATGCACTGGCCAGCTCGGTCACCGGGTAAGCCGAGGGCAAAGCGCCTGCGGTAGTTAGCGTGACACAGCTGCAATCATCGAGATCGCCGCCCAATGCGGTCCATACAGCATGCAACATGTCGGGTTTGGTCATGGACTGTGGTCTCACGTGACGTTGATGCAAGCGACTATAGGCGCGCTAAGATTGACGTCAATCTTGATGCAAATGATCAATATGAGGTGCTCAATGGCATGGTTGACCGCACAACAAGCGCTGGCTTTATTGCAGGTGCAGCCACAAACGCTGTACGCCAATGTCAGTCGCGGGCGGATCCGCGCCAAGCCTGATCCAACTGATTCGCGGCGCAGCCTGTACCTGGCCGAAGACGTCAAACGCATGGCTTCCCGGCAGACCGGACGGCGCAGTGTGGCGGCGGTGGCCGCGCAGGCGATTGCCTGGGGCGAGCCGGTGTTGTCATCGTCGATTTCAACCGTGGACAACAACCGCTTGTGGTATCGCGGCCAAGAGGCGGTAGCCCTGTCACACACGCAGTCGCTGGAACACATCGCGTGCCTGTTGTGGCAAGTGCCAGCGGTGAGCTTTACGGCACCGGCACACCAGGCCGACGCTTACCCGCGTCTGACTTCCCCTTTGGCCCGCGCCATGCAAGTGCTGGTTCCCTGCATCGATAGCGCACTGCCCTCGCGCGGACGTGCTGCACCCGTGCTGGTGGAGGAAGCCATGGGCCTGATCAACATCATCACCGCTGCCATGCTGGAAGACTCAGCCACAGCAGACATGCCGCTGCATCGTCGCCTGGCTCTGGCTTGGGACGTGCCTGACGCAGAAGACATCCTGCGCCGCACCTTGGTACTGCTTGCCGACCATGAACTCAACGCTTCGGCATTTGCAGTGCGCGTTGCGATATCGACCGGTGCATCCATACCCGCCAGCCTGGTGGCGGGCTTAAGCGCACTGACCGGGCCGCTGCATGGCTCTGCCGTCAAAGGCGTGCGCGCATTAAAGACCCGCGCCGAACAACACGGTGTGGTTGAAAGCGTGCGCGATCATTTACAGCGCGGTGACACACTGCCCGCCTTTGGCCACCCGCTTTACCCCCATGGCGATGCGCGTGCAGCAGCCCTGATGCAGCAGTTCACGTTGACGCCGGTGTATCAGGCTATCAGCGAAGCCGGCGAAGACATCTCGGGAGAAAAACCCAATATCGACTTTGTGTTATCGGCATTGGCCGACACCTATGCCTTGCCACCTGATGCGCCCGTCATCCTCTTTGCCCTGGCGCGCTCCGTCGGTTGGATAGCGCATGCGCTGGAACAAAAAGCCACAGGCCAACTGATCCGGCCGCGCGCGAACTATGTCGGTGAAGCGGTGCAGGCCTGAGACCTCACACCCGTTTTCTTGTAGTCGCTGCCGAGGTACGAGGCTGCGTTGCGGGCTGCAGGGCCACAGGACCGCCATCCGGAGTCGCTTCGCAACCCATCGCAGCCTCGTACCTCGACAGCGACTACAGGTGTCTATTAAATTTAGGGTTGCTCGATACATATGGATAAACGTATATTCGGATAAACATATATACAGAGGCAAACCCATGCTTAATCCAGCCGCCATTTTCAAATGCCTGGCCGACGAAACCCGGGCCAGAGCCACCTTGCTGATCACCCGTGAAGGCGAGCTATGCGTGTGCGAGCTGGTCTGTGCTCTGGACGACAGCCAGCCGAAAATATCCCGGCACCTCGCTCAATTGCGCAGTTGCGGCTTGCTGCTTGATCGTCGCCAGGGTCAATGGGTGTATTACCGCTTGAACCCGCAACTCCCCGCCTGGGTGCGTGAAGTACTGGAAACCACCCTGACTGCCAATTCCGAGTGGCTTGCGTCAAACACTCGCCGCCTCAGCACCATGGATGGCCGCCCGCTCAACACAACAGCGTGCTGCTGATCAAAGGACGAGACGCTTATGCTCACCGCCTCCGCCATTTTTTTGTTCACGCTGGTCTTGGTCATCTGGCAACCCAGAGGTCTGGGCATCGGCTGGAGTGCCACGTTGGGCGCAGCACTGGCCCTGATCACTGGGGTTGTGAAGCTGGATGATATCCCTCTGGTCTGGGGCATTATCTGGAATGCCACGGCCACCTTTATCGCGGTCATTATCATCAGCCTGCTACTGGATGAAGCCGGCTTTTTTCAGTGGGCGGCTCTGCATGTAGCGCGCCTGGCCAAAGGCAAGGGCCGCCGCCTTTTTGCTTTTACCGTGCTGTTGGGTGCCGCCGTGTCGGCCCTGTTTGCCAATGACGGTGCGGCCCTTATCCTCACGCCCATCGTGATATCGATACTGCTCGCTTTACGCTTTTCACCCGCCTCTACCCTGGCGTTTGTCATGGCCGCCGGGTTTATTGCCGATACCGCCAGCTTGCCTCTGGTGGTCTCAAACCTGGTGAATATCGTTTCGGCGGACTACTTCGGGCTGAGTTATAGCGCGTACGCCTCGATCATGGTGCCGGTCAACCTGGTGGCAGTCGCCGCCACCCTCGCGGTGCTCTATGGGTTTTACCGCCGCGACATCCCGCACAGCTATTCACAGGACGACTTGCAAGCACCACGGCTGGCCGTGCGCGACGTCATGACCTTTCGCGCAGGCTGGGGGGTGCTGACTCTGTTGCTGGCGGGGCTGTTTGTGCTGGAACCCATGGGCATTCCCATCAGCGCCATCGCTGCGGTGTGCGCCATTATTTTGCTGGCTGTTGCTGCCCGCGGTCATATCATTTCGACCCGCCGCGTGATCCGCGAAGCGCCTTGGCAAATCGTTCTTTTCTCACTGGGTATGTACCTGGTGGTCTACGGGTTGAAAAACGCTGGCCTGACACACGACCTGACCCTGGCCCTTAATTATCTGCTCGACTCCAATCTGTGGCTGGTCACGCTGGGCACGGGGTTTCTCTCGGCGTTTCTGTCATCGGTCATGAACAACTTGCCTGCCGTATTGATTGGCGCCCTGTCGATCCACGCCAGTGAGGCCAGCGGTGTCATGCGTGAAGCCATGATCTATGCCAACGTCATCGGCGCCGATCTGGGCCCGAAAATAACCCCTATCGGCAGCCTGGCAACCCTGTTGTGGCTGCACGTTTTGCAGCGCAAAGGCATTCGCATCACTTGGGGTTACTACTTCAAGACAGGCGTGATTCTGACCCTGCCGATTCTGTTCATCACCTTGTCGGCCCTGGCCTTGCGCCTGAGCCTTTAACCCTCTGCCCAACCAGTGAGCAACTTTATGCGGATCCTGTTTATGTGCACGGCCAACAGCTGTCGGAGCATTTTGTCCGAGGCCATGTTTAACCACCTCGCCCCTGGAGGCGTTCAAGCCTTCAGTGCCGGGAGCTTTCCCAAGGGTCAGGTTCTGCCGCGCAGTTTGAGCACACTGCAACAAGCCGGTATCAGCATCGCGGGCTTGAGCAGCAAGGGCAATGAAGCCTTCGAAAGCAACCCGCCCGACATCGTGATTACCGTCTGCGACAAAGCAGCGGGCGAAGCCTGCCCTGTGTACTTTGGCCCGGCGATCAAAGCCCACTGGGGGCTTGAGGATCCATCAGAAGTGGTTGGCGATGAAGCAGCAATTTCAGCGGCTTTCGACGCGACCCTGGCGCTTATTGAAAAACGTTGCCGCGCCCTGCTGGCCCTGCCTTTTGCCCAGCTGGACAGTGCAAGCCTGAAGCAGCACCTGGACCGCATCAGCACCCTCTAACCGGAGCTCCCATGACCGATCAACTGCCTAATCTCGACACCTCATTGGCCACCGGCACGCTGGTAGATGCCGACGTGCATAAACCCCGAATCCTGCTGTTATACGGCTCAACACGCGAACGTTCGTTCAGCCGCTTACTGGTTGAAGAAGCCGCCAGATTGCTGGAGCACTTCGGCGCCGAAACCCGGATTTTCAACCCCAGCGGGTTGCCTTTGCCGGACGACGCCCCCGTCGATCACCCAAAAGTGCAGGAACTGCTAGAACTGATGCAGTGGTCTGAAGGCCAGGTCTGGTGTTCACCGGAACGCCATGGCGCCATGTCTGCGGTGTTCAAGGCGCAAATTGACTGGGTGCCTCTGGCCTTGGGAGCCGTGCGCCCCACCCAGGGTAAAACCCTGGCGGTGATGCAGGTCTGTGGCGGCTCGCAATCATTCAACGTGGTTAACCAACTGCGAGTGCTGGGGCGCTGGATGCGGATGTTCACTATCCCGAACCAGTCGTCAGTCCCCAAGGCCTACCTTGAGTTTGATCAGCACAACCGTATGCAACCCTCTGCCCTGTATGACCGGGTGGTGGACGTGATGGAAGAACTGGTCAGGTTCACGCTTCTGCTCAGAGAACGCCCTGACCTGGTGGACCGCTACTCGGAGCGCAAGGAATCAGCCGAAGCACTCACTCAACGGGTTAATCAACGTTCCATTTAGTCGTCAGCGCCACACCGCAGACCCGATATGCCAAAATCGCCCTTTTGCCCAGAACGAGCGTTTGATGGACTCAAATGAGTGCCGCGCATTCGGGCTGACAAGGAACCGCAGTTGAACGAACACACATTGTCCATGCGCCTGGAGCGCGTGGCGGCGCACGTGCCCACAGGGGCGCGATTGGCAGATATTGGCTCGGATCATGGTTATCTGCCGGTGGCACTCGTACACCGTGGCACCCTCTGCGCGGCAGTCGCAGGTGAAGTGGCCTTAACACCCTTCCATGCCGCACAACGTACCGTGCGCGAGAACCAGCTTGAACAGCAGATTACGGTGCGCCTGGCCAACGGCCTGGCAGCCATTGAACCGTCCGACGGCATCACCGCCGTCAGCCTGTGCGGCATGGGTGGCGAGACCATTCGCGACATTCTCGACAGTGGCAAGGCGCACCTGCGCGGTGAGGAACGCCTGATTCTGCAACCCAATGGCGGCGAACAACCACTGCGCCAATGGCTGATGGACAACCACTACCGCATCGTCGCTGAAGAGGTGCTGCAGGAAAACCGCTTTTACTACGAAATCATCGTCGCTGAACGCAGCGGGCCCGTGACCTACAGCGCCGAAGCACTGTTTTTCGGGCCATTGCACTTAGAGGCCCGTAGCCCGGTGTTCCTGGCCAAGTGGCAGCGCATCCTGGGCGAGCGGCAAAAAACCTTGAGCCAGCTCACCCGTGCACGGCACGCCATCCCCGAGCAAAAACGTCAAGACCTCGCCCAACAGATACGCTGGATCACTGAACTGCTGGCCTGATGATTAATCCAGGTCGGCCGCCTCATGCCGCTCAGGCACCTGGCTGGCCTCATCGCCCCACGTCCGGTTCACCCGCAGGCCGCGAATCACCGCCGGGCGCTTGGCAATTTCTTCAGCCCAGCGCTGTACCTGGGTGTATTCATGGGCCGACAGGAACTCAGCCGCCGAGTACACCGTGTTGCGCACCAGTTGACCGTACCAGGACCAGACCGCGATATCGGCGATGGTATAGGTGTCGCCCGCCAGATACGGGCTTTCAGCCAGACGACGGTCCAGCACATCCAGTTGCCGCTTGACCTCCATGGTGAAGCGATTGATCGGGTACTCAAGCTTTTCTGGCGCATAGGCATAGAAATGCCCGAAGCCGCCGCCCAGATAAGGCGCCGCCCCCATCTGCCAAAACAGCCAGTTGAGGGTTTCCGTGCGCCCGGCAAGATCGGTCGGGATAAACGCGCCGAATTTTTCAGCCAGGTACAGCAAAATGGAACCCGACTCAAACACCCGAATAGCAGGCTCTACGCTACGGTCCAACAAAGCTGGAATCTTGGAGTTCGGGTTGACCGCGACAAACCCGCTGGAGAACTGATCACCCTCGCCGATACGGATCAACCAGGCATCGTACTCAGCCCCGGAGTACCCCGCCGCCAGCAACTCCTCCAGCAGAATCGTTACCTTCACCCCATTTGGCGTGGCCAGCGAATACAACTGCAAAGGATGCTTGCCGACCGGCAGTTCCTTATCATGCGTGGGCCCGGCAACCGGGCGATTGATACTCGCAAAATGGCCGCCAGACGGAGCGTTGTTTGTCCAGACTTTAGGCGGAACGTACGGTGTATTGCTCAAGAGACGGACCTCATCGGTTGTGTGCTGAGAAGGCATGAGCCCGAAAAATCATGTCCGGGCTCAATGGGCACAGCACACCATAGTCGGTGCGCGAATGCTACAGCGGCGTGTCTGGATCGAGGGTGCAGGTTACGGAGTCCAGCGATTGCTGAAACACGTGCCTTCAACTCCCCTGCCGCAAAACTTGCATCAGTTGCTCAACCACAACAGCTTCCACAGCACCCTCACTCCCGCCTTGCTCAAAAGCAGCGCAACAAGCCGCTGTGTCGCCATCGGTTATACGGTAGACAGCAATGACACTGCCAGGCCCGCTGCCTGTGTGCCCACAGAGGGTATATCCACCCGCAATTGCTCCCTGCATCACCCCCAGGCCATAGCCCGGTGTGATCCAGGGTCGCCCTGGAATCGGGCCACCGACTATTCGTGCTGTCTGCATGTCCTGAAGCAAGGCTGTAGGTAGCAAGTCTGTGCAGAAGAGTCGGTCCAGAAATAGCGCCGCATGCGAGACAGGGCCGATTAACAAACCGTGATACACCCAGGCGGGATCATAAGTTGAGGCGCTTCCGAGAATGGATGCTTGCAGGTCTGCGTGTGTCTTGGCAAAGCGAACGATTGACAGATCCGTAGGGGCAAGCACCCGTTGAAGCACCGCTTCTTCAAGTGTCTGATCAGTTAGGCGCTCAATTAGCCTGCCAATAAGCCAGTAACCCACATTCGAATACCGCCAACCGGTTCCGGGACTGTATCGAAGTCGGGCACCGTCGAGGCGTTGCATCATTTCATCAGCAGACCAGGCTGGTTCGCCGTTGCTAACGGCTGTGTGATAGTCAACAAGTTCACCATAATCAGCCAGGCCCGCCTCATGCCGCAGTAGCTGGCGTAATGTGAACGGCTGATCAAGTATTGGCTCATCCAGGCTGACCAGCCTGTCACGTACTAACGTCAGAGCCGTCGCAGCCAGGACTGTTTTAGTAAAGCTCCACCAAGGGACCATCAGATCTGACTGGTCTGGCGATTGAGGCTGACCGTTTGATATGAGTGAACTGAGCATGGGCGTCCTTGGCGAGTTGAGCGAATCGACACGATATCCCATTCACTCTTCCTGGACGTAGCCTCGCCAAGCTCGGCAACTGCTACGACGATCAATACAATCCGTAGGAGCGAGCTTGCCTCGCGATCTTTTGATCTTAAAGGCAACGCCGTCACGCCACGGTCGGCTGAGTGAGGGATGCTTTCACAGTAAAGTTGTACAAACTATTTGTTTTGTACAAGAATTCGCACTCACTATCCTTGAGTGCATTCTGCAGATGAGAGCCACACCGCCATCGGACCGTAACGCCAAGCCTGGCCGGTTATGCCTGGTCCTGGGCGACCAATTATCCTTCGACCTGGCCTCTCTGCAGGGGCTGGATAAAGAAAGCGATACAGTGCTGCTGGTCGAGGTGATGGAGGAAGCCAGCCATGTTCCCCATCACCCGCAAAAAATCACCCTGATTTTCAGCGCTATGCGCCACTTTGCCGAAGCCTTGCAGCAGAGGGGCATCAAGGTGCAGTACGTAAAGCTGGATGATCCGGACAATACCGGTTCAGTACCCAGTGAACTGCACCGTTGGCAGGCACTGCTTCAACCGCATGAAATCCACCTGACAGAGTGCGGCGACTGGCGTCTGGAGCAATCCATCAAGGACTGCGGCTTGGCTGTACATTGGCATGGCGATGATCGCTTTCTGTGCTCACGTGCCGAGTTCTCTCGCTGGGCTCAGGGTAAAAAGCAGCTGCGCATGGAGTTCTTTTACCGCGAGATGCGCCGCAAGAGCCGGTTGTTGCTCAATGGTGACGGCAGCCCGGTTGGCGGCGCCTGGAACTTTGATGCCGAAAACCGCAAGGCATTGCCCAAGGGAGTCAGGCCTCCCTCGCCCGTCCGTTTTACCCCGGATGCAATCACCCAGGAGGTGCTGGCGTTAGTCGCAAAGCACTTCCCCGGTCACTATGGCGCTCTCGACACGTTCGACTATCCGGTGACTCACGCAGAAGCTCAGGCGCTTTGGGATTACTTCCTCGATTGGGGTTTGGCAGCCTTTGGCGACTATCAAGACGCCATGGCCAGCGATGAGCCTTTTCTGTTCCACGCCCGTATCAGCGCGGCGCTGAATATTGGCTTGCTGGATCTTCGCCAACTGTGCAGCGATGTGGAGTCGGCGTACTGGGCCGGCAATATTGCGCTCAACGCTGCCGAAGGTTTTATTCGGCAATTGATCGGCTGGCGTGAGTATGTGCGGGGCGTGTACTGGCTGAAGATGCCTGACTATGCCCACGGCAATGCTTTCGGTAATACGAGGCCGCTGCCAGAGTTCTACTGGACAGGCAACACGCAGATGAACTGCATGCGCCAGGCCATCAACCAGAGCCTTGAGCACGCCTACGCTCACCACATCCAACGGCTGATGGTGACCGGCAATTTCGCCCTGCTCGCCGGGATTGCCCCGAGCGCAATCTGCGAGTGGTATCTGGCCATCTACATGGACGCCTTCGACTGGGTGGAACTGCCCAACACCCTGGGTATGGTCATGCACGCCGATGGCGGCTATCTGGGTTCCAAACCCTATTGCGCGAGCGGCCAATACATCAAGCGCATGTCTGACTACTGCCGTGGCTGCGCCTACAAAGTGAGCGAAAGCACCACAGACGACGCCTGCCCGTTCAACGCGCTGTATTGGCACTTCTTGATGCGTCACGGCGACCGCCTGCGCAGCAACCAGCGTATGGGCATGATCTACAAAAACCTCGACCGCATGCCTGAGTCCAAACAACAGGCACTGTGGGAACGCGGCCAGTTGTTGCTCACTGCCCTGGACAACGGTGACTCGTTGTGAAAAAAAGTGAGCTGCCCGTCAAAACCTGCGCCACCTGCGGGCTTCTGTTTACCTGGCGCAAGAAATGGGCTCGCTGCTGGGAGGATGTGCGCTACTGCTCGGAGCGTTGTCGACGGAGTAAATACATTCAACGCTAACGGATAAAACAGACCTGACTGCAATTTCGCGGTAGATGTGGTTACGCAACACACATACGTTAATCGATGATGCATAAGAGGACCACAAGGAGTGATGCTGATGATTTCGTATAGAAGGTCCGGTTCGCTTTATCTGGGAGGCATTGCATGCTAACTGCAGTTCTGCATGGGAAAGCCGGTCGGGTAGATATAGATGCGCAAGTACTCAGTTGGCGGGAATTGTTCCGTGCGCGTGAGGACTTGTTGACTTCAGCTTTTTTTGGTCGGCTTCACTATCTCAGTGAACCTGCACAAGCCTGTGCCATGGCCCTGCTAGTTGGCAGGCCACTGAGTGACTCTTTGGGAGCGCTTCAGGACATTCAGTTCTGGCCCCGATTAAAAGGCTTAGAAGACCGCCATTATGTAGAACCTGATGTTGTCCTGCATTTTGATAAACACCTTGTGCTAGTTGAGGTAAAACCGCCTTTTGGCAATGATCAGCACAAAGGCCAGTGGCGAGCAGAAATCCAGGCTCTAGAACTCCAGAACGAAGAGCGTAAAGCAATCATATTTCTAGCCCTTGGGCGTAACGTACCCACTTGGAAATCCGATGCTGCTGAGCTTGAGTCCGCACTTTCAAACATTGATTTGCGTGTGGTGACTCAAGAGTGGCAGGCGCTCAAAGATGGATTGAGCGAGGTATCGCAGTCCCGGGATGCACGTGACAATCGTATAGTCGCTGACTGGATGGAAGCATTCCGCCTGTATGGCCTGAAAGACCGTCCCGAACCTTTTGCAACTCTACTACCTCTATGCAGGGATAGCGGAGCAGATGCTGCCCTTGACCTGCTCAGGAAGCCACCAAAGAGCACACAGTGGAGTCCCTTGATCTCGCTAGCCATTGAATTTGAAAAGGATGATACGCCATGGATATTTCTCACGAAGAATCGTTAATGTTGGTCACACAAGTACAGAAGGCCCACCGCTTGGCCGCGGGCTTTTATCAACGCATGCTTCCAGCGTTTGAGAGCCTAGCGCAGTCGTTAGACACGAGTTTTTGGTACTGGCAGAGCAACCTCTTCTCTCGCCCGGCTGGGCGCTACACTTACCCGGGGAAACAGTGGAGCTGGGACCTTCTTCCGATGAGTGCGCCATTGTTCGTGTTCTTGCGCCAAGACGGACCTCATATGCAAATCTCTGATTTGGTATTGGAGTTCCAATTACAACTCGATCCTGCCTTGACCCAGGCCAGCAAGAAAGGCCAACCTGATCCAGTCGTCATGGTTAATTCGGAGCCCCTGCTGCTGGTCTATCTTTACTGGCCCACAGAAGAAGCAAAAGAGGATCTCAAGACTGAATGGGAGGCAGCCATTTATCCAGTCGGCACTGCAGGCCAAATGGAGGTTGTATCGCCAAAGCTCAAAGCTGTCAGATTGGAATTTCCATTGTCAGAGTTCGTCCAAAATGCCGGGGCAATAGAGACGACCATAAGAAGTCATCTACAGCTTAAATGATCACATCCAATCAGGATGTCTTCAAAAAACGCCCCGACCGGTTCTGTGGGGTGACACAACTGTATTTCCAGTACCCAGACCATTTCGCTCGGGACGATCTCGATCTCTGCCAGCTTGTCCTGCCCGAACAAGGCATGTGGGAAGTCGGCAATGCGGTGCCCGGCCAGGTTGCGTTCAAGGCGCCAGCCTTTGGTGTGGGCGCTTTGCTCTGCAAAGTCATAGAGTTCGCGCCCGGTTAGCCCGCGGTGCCAGGCGTCGCGGGTTTCGTCGAACACTTGGTGCAACGCCTTGACGCAGTCCTCATACAGCCGGTGCTCACCGAAGACGAACGTGTCGCCATAATCCCCTTCATAGCCGTCCCACACCGGGCCAAGGTCGACGACCGCGATGTCGGTGGCGCGCAGCGTGCGCTGTGGGTCAATGCCTTGGCGCGGAGTGCGGATGGTGTCATCGCCAAAGCGAATATAAGTAGGGTGCCAGGTGTGCGACGCCCCCATGCTCTGCAGGGTTTGGCTGGCCATGTCGAGGGCTTGTGCCGTGGTCATGCCGACTTGCAATTGCTCGGCGATGGCAGCCAATGCCCGTACCGTTTGCTCACGGGCAGCGAGCATGCCATCCAGTGAGTAGCGTGGGCCGACTTTTTCCAGCACCGGGTCCAATGCCTTCGGTGATGAAGCTGGCGGTAATGCACCGCTGGGAACGAAGGCTTCAGCGACAAACCGATGGGCCTGCACACCCGAAGCCAGGCAGGTTTCACGCACCTGATTGATCATCGCGTTATTGCCACAGGCATAGATCTGGCTATCGGCCCAGTTGTGCGGCTGCGCCTGCGCGACCTTCTGTACGCGGGCATCTGCCGACAGCACCCGATGCCACTTAAAACGTGGATGGGCGCGGCTGGCCTCATCCAGAAACTCAGCATCGTAGAAGTCTTGTGGCGCTGAACTACCCCAATACAAGGTAACTTCGGCATCACGGTCCAACGCCATTAGCAGCATCGGCTTGATGCCGGCATACCCGGTCCCGGTGGCGAACAACACAATCGGGCGCTCATCCTCATGCTGCCAGGTGCACGCGCCGACAGGGCCTTCCAGGGTGAGCACATCGCCCACTTGCAGGGCTGCCAGAATACCCTCGGAAAACACGCCGCCCCTGACCTGACGAATATGAAACACACACTGACCCTGGTCCTGTGCAGGCAGATTGGCCACGGAAAAACAGCGGCTATCGCCATCATCGAGGCGAAATCTGAGGTACTGGCCGGCGCGTACCTCAAGGGGTTGAGCGGGCAGCACAACCAGTTCGACGATATCCACACTCAGTGCCCGCTTGCTGATCACCCGTGCGCTGACGTCCCGCGCCGGCGTGTCCAACGACCAACCGGGTATTTCCAGGCGCATGTCGCTACAGGCATGGCTCTGGCACAGCAACATCTCGTCCGCCGCCAGCGGGTAGCAAGGGGCTGGCGCGTCTGGCGCGAGCTGCTTTGCGCGGTAGTGACCTGAAACCACCTTGACCTTGCACGACCCGCATGCACCGCGCCTGCAAGAAAACGGCACCGCGAGACCGCTGGCGAGCATGCAGTCGAGGAGTACTTGATCGGCGGCTTGAAAGGATTTGCCCGAGGGCAACAGCTCTACGACATGGCGGTTCTGCATAAACACCTCAGGGCAATTGAGGTTCGATTGTTGCGTTAGACTAGGCCCCCAAGAACCTCCAGTTTTGGATAATTCATATGGTCCAGCTTCGCAAATGGCGCCCGCTGCTTAAACTCGATGGCGCGCAGCCGCAAGCGTCATACAGAAAGATCATCGAAGGGTTAGTGAGCGCGATTGTCGAAGGCCGTCTGCGCCCCGGAACGCTGCTGCCCGGTACGCGGGAAATGGCACGCCTGCTGGACGTTAATCGCAAGACAGTGATCCTTGCCTACGAAGAGGCAGTGACCAAAGGCTGGTTGGTCAGCCTTCAACGTCGCGGCACGTTCGTCAGCACGCAACTGGCGCCAGGAAAAGTTGCGGCCCCCAGTGCCCCCGCGTCATTTGCCCTGGCGCTCAAGCCAACCCCGGCCGCGATCTATTTCGACCCGGGCGAGCAAGTCATCGCGCTGCAACATCAGGCCGGGGCACTGTTTTTCGATAATGGCGCCTCTGACCATCGCTTGCTGCCCCAAGCAGTGCTGCACCGTTACTACCGCAACGCTTTGCGCAACAGCTTCATCACCAACACCGTGCGCCATGGCAGCCAGAGCAGCAGCCAGTACCTGCGCAAGGCCCTGGCCGAAATGCTGCGCCATAATCGCGGCCTGGCGGTGGACGCGCAGCAGATTTGCTTGACCCAAGGCGTACAGATGTCGCTGTATCTGACCGCCAGCGTGATGCTAAAACCCGGCGATGTGGTGGTGGTCGAACGCCTGAGCTATCCACCGGCCTGGGAAATTTTCCGCCAGTTGGGCGTGCGATTGGTCACCGTGGACCTGGATGACGAAGGTTGCCGAGTCGATCAGCTCGCAGACTTGTGCCGGCTGCACAGCGTGCGGATGGTCTATCTCACCCCTCACCACCAGTTCCCTACCACCGTCAGCCTGCGTGCCGGGCGTCGTCAGCAACTCCTGGAACTGGCCCGACTGCATGATTTCTGCATCATCGAAGAAGACTATGACCATGAGTACCACTTTGCCGGGCGCCCCTATTTACCTCTGGCCAGCGACAGCGCGCAGCGTCATGTGATCTACATCGGCTCGCTGTCCAAATCGCTGGGCAGCACGTTTCGTTGCAGCTACATCGTTGCTCCGCCGAACCTCATCCAGGCCCTTGAGCGCACCGCTGCGGTGACCTTGGGCCAGGGCGATGCCGTCATGCAGCGGATGCTGGCGGACTTGATCAATGACGGCGAACTGAAGAAGCATCTGCGGCGGGTCTCCAGAGAATACCGCCAGCGCCGGGACACGCTACTCAGTTGTCTACAGGAGGCTTTTGCCGAGCAGATATCTGTGCAGGAACCGGAAGGAGGACTGGCGTTGTGGGTCAGGTTCGTTGACTCAGTCGACGTTAACCTATTGGTTGAAAAAGCCCTGGAGCTGGATCTGGTCATACGCAACGCTCGCCAGTTTTCACCCGCTGGTCACCCTGAAAACGCCCTGCGCCTGGGCTTCGCCTCGCTCAACCAGGAGGAAATCCGCAGCGCTACACAGCGCCTGGCCCAGGCGGCGCAGGCGATCAAGCGGTAAAACGCATTTACAACACCTCTTTATCGACCCGGGTGTGCTCCGCAGCAATCACCCGACCATCTGCCGCCACTGGCTGCATGAGCGGCAGCGGTTGCTGTGTCACGGTATCCAGCAGTCGTGAATGGGCTTCGTGCGGCTCGAACAGGTGCTGCTCCCCCCATTGGCGCAGCGCCACCACCAAGGTGAACAGGCTCTCGCCTTTGGCTGTCAGCACGTACTCCTGATACGACGTGCCATCGGACGCCGGACGCACCTGCAAAATATCCGCTTCAACCAGCGCCTTGAGGCGCTGGGTCAGAACACTGCGGGCCACCCCCAGGCCACTTTGAAAATCGCCAAATCGGCGCACGCCATCGAAGGCGTCCCGCACGATCAACAATGACCAGCGATCTCCAATCAAGTCGACCGTTCGTGCCACGGGGCAGGTTTGCGCTGAAAGGTTGTGGGTTTTGCTCATGCCGGTTCCTTGGTGTGTGTCGGACATCAGATCGAATCAAAAAAGCAGTTTCATTTTAAGACTGACAGACCTAGAATCAAATCAGTCTTTTTTTGAGACTTGATTAACCAAAGGTTCGACTATGCCCATTGATCAATGCCTGTCCACCCGCCCCCTGACGCCTGAACCCGCGAATACGCCCATGCCGCGCAGCCTGGTGGGGCTATTTGCCTGCGCGAGCGGGTTGAGCGTCGCTAACGTCTATTATGCCCAACCGTTACTGGATCAAGTGGCCACCGATTTTGCCATTAGCCAGGCTGCGGTTGGCGGAGTTATCACTGCTACTCAGGTCGGCAGCGTACTCGCGTTGCTGCTGATTGTACCGCTGGGCGACCAAATGGACCGCCGTTCCTTGATGTTGATGCAGATTGTCGCCCTGATCGGCGCACTGTTCTGTGTAGGCATGACGCACTCCCCGATGGTGATGTTAGTCAGCATGCTGGCCATCGGTCTTATGGGCACGGCCATGACCCAAGGCCTGATTGCCTATGCCGCGACGGCCTGTTTGCCGCAGGAGCGCGGGCGCGTGGTAGGGACAGTTCAGGGCGGGGTCGTTATTGGTCTTTTGCTGTCACGGCTGGCCGCCGGATTGGTCGCTGACATAGCCGGTTGGCGCTGGGTGTATCTGGGCGCGGCGCTGGTGATGCTGGCGCTGGCGGTTACGCTTTGCAGATCACTGGTTTCGCAGCGTCCTTCTACGCCCCCCATGCCCTACCCGAAGCTAGTGTTTTCAATGTTCACGCTATTGAAAAACGATCGCGTCCTGCAAATCCGCGGCATGCTTGCGCTGTTTATATTTGCGGTGCTGAGCATCTTCTGGAGCGCGCTGGTATTTCTGCTGACGAGCCCTCTCTACTCCTTTTCGCATACCACCATCGGCACTTTTGGTCTGGTCGGTGTGGCCGGTGCTTTAGCGGCGGCACGTGCAGGCGTATTGGCTGACAAAGGGCTGGGTCAATGGACCACCGGTTTATCACTGGCGCTGCTGATACTGGCCTGGCTGATGCTTGCGCTCACGCCTTGGTCCATCCTGTGGCTGGTGCTTGGCGTGGTGGCGCTGGACCTCGGCGCCCAGGCCATTCATGTCACCAATCAGAGCATGATTTTTAGTACCAGTACGGGCGCGCACAGCCGGGTCGTTGGCTGCTACATGCTGTTTTATGCCGTGGGCAGTGGCCTCGGCGCACTCGCCTCGACCACCCTCTACACGCTGTATGGGTGGACGGGCGTTTGCGCACTGGGCGCCAGCGTCAGTCTGGCAGCGCTGGTGTTCTGGGGGCTGACAATAAAAGGCACTCAAAGCACTTGATAGCGACTTTGCACAAAGCCGTTATCGGACATCGACGAGTCGATCAGGCGTAGTTTCTGTTCGGCGCCCAGCGGGCCAAACAAGGGGATACCCCGGCCCAGCAGCACAGGAATGCGGGTGATGACGAGCTCATTGATCAGGCCCGCCGCAAGAAAAGCCTGAACGGTCTGCCCACCGTCGATGTACAGATGCTTCATACCACGAGCCGCCAATTGCGCCACGATATCGGCCGGCTCGCCAGCCAATACTTCAACCTTGCCTTGCAAGGGTTCAGGCAGGCTCACGCCTTGACGGGACAGCACGATGACCGCTTTATTCGCATAAGGCCATTCAGGAAATGACAGCACCTTGTCCAAGGTTTTACGCCCCATGACCAGCGCATCGATGCTGTTCATAAAGTCTTCGTAGCTGAGGCCATTCAACGCAGGGCAGTCATACTCAGGCGAGTGCAGCCACTCAATATCGCCATCTTCCCGAGCGATAAAACCGTCTACGCTGGCGGCGATAAACACCGAGCATTTGATATCCATAACCTGCAGCTCCTTTTTTTTAGGGCGCTGTTTATAGCATGAACGGCACCGTGAAAGCTGCGCTTAGTCCCTCGCAGACGCTGATCGCTGCACGGCGATGCACTTGATCTCCACCAGTAAACCGGGCTTGGCCAATTCACTGACGCCAATACAGGTCCATGCGCAGGTGTTGCGGGGGAACAGGCTGTCTTTCACCTGCCTGAACAACGGCATGTGCTGGCTCATGTCGATGTGATAGGTGGTCATTTCGACCACATCCTCGAAACCACAGCCACCGGCTGCGAGCACCTGACGAAGGTTTTCCCAGGCGGCCAGAAACTGTTGTTCAGGGTCTTCTATCACCCGTAAATCCGCTGTACGCCCGACCTGACCTGCGCAATACAGGGTTGTGCCGACTTTGACCGCAGGCGCGTAACCGGCGCGCTCAGCCAGCAATTTCATGGTGTCTGGAACGATGATCTGGCGATCACTCATGGTGGTCACTCCCAACCCACCGCTTCGGCGATGGGCGCAGCTTGCTGGCAAACGTTAACAGGGACTCAAGGTTCCTGACGGGTTGGCGCAATGACGATTTCGCGAATACACACGCCTTGAGGCTGCGAATAGGCGTAGCTGATGGCTCTGGCGACATCTTCCGGCGACAGAACAACACCGCCCATGCCTTGCTTCCACTCTTGATAGCCGTCCTTGATGCTTTCGTCTGTGGTGTGGCCCAGCAGCTCGGTTTCTACTGCGCCTGGCGCGATGGTCACGACCCGCACGTTGCTTGGAGAGAGTTCTTCACGCAGGTTTTCGGACAAGCCGTGGACCGCAAATTTGGTGCCCACGTAGACGGCATGATTCGGAAAGGTTTTATGCCCGGCCACCGAACCGATGTTGATGATGGTGCCGTGCTTGCGCGCAACCATGCCGCTTGCCACGGCCAGTACGCCGTTGAGCAGGCCGCGTACGTTGACGTCGAGCATCGTGTCCCACTGAGACGGGTTCTGTTGGCTCATGCTGCCCAGCAGCATCACGCCCGCATTGTTGACGATGGCATCCACCGGGCCGAATTGTTCTTCGGCCTGTTTCACCGCGTTAACCACCGCCTCGCGGTCGGTCACGTCTACCGACAAGACCAGCGTATTGGGCAATTGCAGCGACAGCATGGGTTCCAGCCGGCGGGCCAGCAGCAGCAATGGATGGCCTTCGCTCGAGAGCAGACGTGCGGTTGCCAGACCGATCCCGGAGCTCGCACCCGTGATAACGATCAGAGGTTTTGAAGTAGTAGTCATAGCAGGTGCTGCCCCTCAGGTATCCAAAAGACCGATGTCTATCAGCGATTCAAGGTCGCCATTTTAGAGGGCCAAGATCACAAAAAAAAGTTTTCGGCGCTCTGAATGCAGAGCAATCGACGATTGCTTGAACCACTTGGCAAATTGACAACACGGCCTTAAAACCGATGAAGACATACCCGTAGCAGTTGACGAGCTTTGCGAGGCTACGTCCGGCTGCGCAGCAGTCGTAAAACCATGCTCTGCGGTGCGTCAGTTGAACCTGCGACGTAGCCTCGCGGTGCTCGTCAACTGCTACGAAGAGCTGGGATGCTCTTTTCAAAGCGGATATCACCCTCGGGCAGGCTCTTCACAGGCTGCCAGCCAAGTGCTCGATAAAAGCCATTGGCGCGGCTGGCTTCAGCGGTTTCCAGCCATATCGTGGAGTGCTGTTCAAACAGAAAAGTCTCCGCTTTCGCCATCAACAGGCGACCCAGACCAAGCCCCTCGTAGTCCGGCAGAACGAAGGCGGCAAACACACACGCGTCTTGCAGATCAGCCATGGAAAACCCGACAGGGATGCCATCGACCTCGGCAACCCAAATGCAGGGCGCCAGGGCAATAGCTTCACGGATCGCGTCTGGCGTCACGCCGATGTCTGCCAATTGCTCACGTGACAAATGGTTTTCCTGAACACGGGTTCGAATATCAAAAATGGTGTCGATATCGCCCTGATCAGCAACTCTTATTGTTTTTTCCATAACGCGCACTCCGTTTAATTCAGCTATTGAAAGCTACTTGTTACCCAAGGTATTTATTCAAGGTATCGACGTCGCTCTGTGTACGTAGCCAGCGCTTCGCCGACCGTTGCTGGCATCAGTTCCAAATACACCGCAATCGCCGCCGCATAATCTCGATAGGCCCAGGGCTGCGCAGTAATCACATTGTCATCAATCACAATATTGGCCCTTTCGAAAAAACTACCCTTCCAGTACCGAGCAGATGCCTCAACCTTGTCCGTATGAGCATGTTCTTGCGTGTAGTTGTGGGTAGCACGACGTCCCTTCAATACACCGGCGTAGGCCAGCACCAAATTACCCGCACAAATCCCGGCCATCAGCACAGAGCGCTGCATTTGCTTGTGTAACGCCTCAACAATAAGCGAACCGGAGGTTAATACCCCCCGCGAATCACCGCCAGGCACCAGCACCGCGACTGTTTCAGCTTTTGCGAGCGCCGCATAATCGCCATCGACTTGCAGCTCAAAGCCTTGAGAGCTTTTATGGGACTCGCCCTCAGGGGTATAAAAACGCACAACGTAATGGCCTGACAGTTGCTCAAGGGCCAACGCAATTTCGAAAAAAATGCAGCCGGGATAGAGCACCACAGACACTTCACGCGCCAAGGCTGGAGTTGTCATCACTTGCGTCCTTTCAAAGGGCCTGTTCCAAGACGTCGACTACCTGCGAAAGGCTCATCGAGCAGATTAATCACCTGTGAGTCGCAGTTGCTCACGCCATATTCAGCGCAACCACCGCCTTAAGTCCAACCATACAGCCCAGCCCCGACAGACAAACAATGCCGACGGCATACGTCACGGTTCGCCAAGGCTGCCACCCTGCCAGATAGCACACGGAGTGCAACACCCGCACAACGCAGAACATGCAGAATAGCCAAATCGAGGCACCACTCGAGGTCTCCAATGCACAACACAAACCACCTAATACAAAGAACAAAGGGATGTTCTCCAGGTCGTTAGCCCAAGCTTTAGCAGCGCGAGTAACTTGCGGCAATTCCTGTGGGCTGACCGGGCGGTTGAAGTAACCCGCGTCTTCACGATTGGTAAAGGCCAGGGACTTGATGCGATAGAAGCCTTGATAGCAGGAAAGCGCAAACATTTTCACGCATAGCACTACCACGCAGAGCGCGTAGACGCTCAACACGCTGCTCATGGCTGCGCCCTGTTTTTAAAGCCATTGACCACGATGTACAGCAGCGGGCCGATGGATACGAATACAGCCGTCAGCATGAAATAAGGCAACAACGAGACCTTAGAGCGGCCCTGCCGTTGCGCATCGCGGTACATCCATACGCACGCCAGGGCCGCCATCAAATAGAGGTCAATCACCACTTGAGCGGTGTCCGGGCTGGACATCAGGGTAAGGCCAAACTCAATCAGTGGCTGCTCTGCCAGCCACAGGGTATAGGCCGTGTACACAGAGAAACCCAGTAAAGCGACAAGGGCGAGATACGGTCTTTTCATGTCTTCGTCCAGAAAAACTGCAACGGCTGATGGGAGGTCCACGTTAGTGATACTTTTACCTGCTCAGCAATGACCTCACAGGTCATGGACTAATCCCGTTTGCACTGCCAGAGTTCGCCCATGAGCAGCCCACCGATTCAGCGCACTACGCCCCCGACCACCGCAGGCCCACTGTTGCGTCAGCTTCGCCGCCACGCCCGCTTGAGCCAGTTGGAGCTGTCTCTGATCACCGGTGTTTCCCAGCGTCATCTAAGTTGCATCGAAACCGGGCGTGCCAAGCCGAGCCCCGCCACGCTGCATCATTTATTGATGGCCCTCGAAGCACCCCTTGAGCAGTGCAACAGTATTTTCCGGGCGGCAGGTTATGCGCCCCGCTATGAAGCAACCCCGCTGTCCTCGCCCGCCATGGAGTCGGTCCGTGAGGCCATCACCCATGTCCTGCATGCCAACAACCCGGCCCCGGCCATTGTGCTGGGCAGCCACTGGGAAGTGCTGGCCGCCAATGCCAGCACTCAAGTGCTGTTCAACCTCGTCGGCCTGCCAAGTGATTCGGCACATGGGTTGAATCTGTTAGTCACGCTGCTACAGCCCGGCGGGCTGGGCGATCACTTGATCAACGCCGACGAAATCCGCCATGTTGCCTGGCAGCGCGCAATCCGCGAAGCATTGGGCAACCCCGCTCTGGCCAGAATACTGGAGGGCCTGCCCGCACCAGACACCCCTGAAACAGGCCCCGGCGAACTGCCCCCGCTGGTGTTGACGCGGATTAAATGCCCGCAGGGCGAGCTGAGCTTTATGTCTACTTTCACCACCTTCGGCATGCCGCTAGACATCACCGTCACGTCACTGCGTATCGAACATTTGATTCCCGCGGATGCTCCCACCTGGCAAATCATGACAGCGGCATACGAGCAGTCGTGCGCTTAGCCGAACATTAAGCCTGGCTATCAATCTCTGCCTGTCACAGCGTGATCGAGGCGTGGCGGCATTTACCTATATCAAGCGTCTCGCTCAACCTGTGTAGCGTCTTCTCCTGGCAAATTACCCCCAGGAGCACACATGCCCACCTCCCTTGCAACACCCTCCTCCACTGAGGCTCTACAGGCACAAAGCCTGAATCATTTATTTGAGTACCAGCAGGCGTTGAAAACGCTACTGGATGCGCTACCCGAGACGGGCAAGTCGCTGATGGATATGCTTCACGCGCGGGCCCAGCAGTCATTCCTCAAGCATCCCCTGCCGATTGCCCTGGACGCGGTGCACTATGAAGAAAGCATCTTGCTCACCCTGCATTCGGGTTCAACCCTGGTTGACTGGCCGCGACCAGCCACAACCCAGCGGATGGTTGACTTCTTCAACAACACCCCTTGGGGCGGTAAACATTTCGAGACCACCAATCGGGTCTATCGGTTCTTCACAAAGACCATCCGTGACGAAGTAAACCCGTCTTCCCCGACACGTAAACGCACCGTTCACCTGACCACGGCCGGCACACCTGCCTTCGAGCAGTTTGTTGATGATTTACTCCGGTATCCAGATCGTTATTACCAGCGCCAACTGGATGACTTCTGGCGCGCAGCCTTTGCCCCCGGTAAACCCCTCACACGCCAACAATGGCTCGTAGAGCAACTGGGCAAAGCGGTCGCGGCCGAGGCCACGCTGCGGGTTGCGGACCACACCCTGGAAGCGTCCGGCAAAGCGCTGATCGATACACTTATCAGCAAGCCTTACAGCCAGCTGCGCGAGCAACTGCCCGTGGCACAACGGCCAGCGACGTTCTCTGTGAGTATCAAAGGCAAGAATCAGCAGGCCGACATTCCTTTGGCCGGGGTGTTCGTGGTCTCGAGCCAAACGCCCACTGCGGTTATCGACGCCAGTACCGATCTGGGCGCCATGCTGCTGTTCACCCCAGACAAAGGCCTGGATCTGTTCAGCTCGCTGCAGGCACTGGATCAAGCGCTGCGCTCGCGGTTCATCAAGCCTGAATCTGTCGATGGGTTGCTGGACACTGTCTGTTGGCAAGACCAAGTCCGAGCCCAGAGTTATCAAACCACTGATGTAACGTTTGCTTACGCACAGGTATCGGAAAATATCTTCGAGCACTCTGTGCGCTCACTCTTGACCCTGCAAAAACAAGACATTGCCCACGGCTGGAGCTGCTTGCCCCGACACGAATCCAACGCCGAACAGGTGTATGAACTTTTCAATCGCCTGGCGCACATCGGCCCGCTTCTGGATATCCGCAACCGCTTGGTGGATCGTGGCAGGCGCTACATCGACGCCAATCTGCCGTCGTGGTACCTGGCCGCCAGCGCCAAAGATCAGCAAGCGCTGGATAAGCTGGTTGTGGCCGAGTTGGCGTCCAACCAAACTTTCGCCAAGCTGTTCTACGAGGCTAATATCCCACCCCTGGCGATGTTTGCCCGCACGGCGCTGATTCGACAGTTGGCAATCGACTACCCCGGCAAGACAATCGACCCTGATAGTGTGCAGGTCAGCATCACTCACTCCTTTAATCCCGCCAGCCTGGGCGGCGGCGTTGGACCCGACCACGTGTCCTCTACCGAGGACCCGGCAACCCGGCCAAGTTACACCTTGACCTTGACCTTGACGGCGCTGGCATTGCGCAACATTGACCCGTGGGATGCCAGCTTTTACAAAATCTTCACGGGTCAGAAAACCTCAATATTCGCTACTTATAAAGAATCCTCCGGCCAGCTCATCGAATTTGATGAGCGTTATCTGAAGTCTCTGGTCCAGGGACTGGATGTGAGCGAAAGTTACGACAAACTGCTGCAAGCGCGATTGATCACGGGTGGCTCCGCCCTGCGCAAAGCCTGGGCCGATGCGCACCGCGCCAGCCTGGCGTGCGCAACCCAGGCAGCGCAACTGGACACCCGCAGTTTGCTGCAAACCAACCCCCTGCGCAGTCACCAGTGGCTGCAAGCCATCGTCGAAGCCGACACCCTGGCAAGCCGTAAGAAAGTGGGGGGGCACAGCATCATCGCCAGCTCGATGCTGATTGCCAACTCGCCCAGCACCCGCAATGGTCATCCGCTCAATGACGTGTTGATCATCAGCCTTGAGCAACGCCAGCCTATCCCCAATGTCATCCTGTACACACCAGGCGCGCCGAACGAGCAGACCTTCAAGGAGTTTGCCAGCCTGGAGGCCATGCAGCAGTTTCTGATGCAGCAATGGGCTGAATCGCTCGAATGGCGGCGCTACATCCTCCAGCACCTGTCCAAAGCCGGGCAGGCCGCAATGACCGAGCAGCCCCGGCAACTCGGCGAGCTGCTGCTCAGTGCCCGCAGCCGGGTCGGCAACCCGTTCCAGACCGTGCATACCTTTGCAATCAATGAGCCGCTTCACAATGCGCTGTATGAACAAAGAGTCTCAACCTTGCGCCACAACGCGGACCACGACTCAACCAGCAACGCCGAGGTCGAAGAGCAATCACTGTGGAACAAGCTGACTTTCGGGATAGACCTGGCATTGGACTTGGTGGTGATGCTGCCCATCGCGACCGCTTCGAAGACCCTGCACAGCGTCACTAAAGTATTTTTGCTGCTCAAGCAGGCAGGCGCCTCAAAATCCGCAGCCAGGGCGCTGTGGTCTATCACAGGTGCACGATACTTGCCCCCGAGCGCGCCCAAACTCCGTGCCTTGGCCGCACTCAGTCCCCCTCCCGATCTATCCGGCATGCACGTGCAAGTCAGCTCTTCAGAACTGAATCACATCAAAGGCAACTTGTACCAGAGCAAAACCGGTGCACAGCATTATGCGTTGATCGACGGCAAGTATTACTTGAGCGATGTGGCTCAGGGTCAACGTTTTATTTATCCGCCCAGCACTGCCCTGCAAACCCTGCGCTATCCACTGTTTGAGGACACGCACCTGGACACCTGGCAGGCAGAGCCCCTGCCCAGGCTACGGGGGGGTATGGACCCGATTGAAAAAGGCCCATCGCAAACCACCTACCAGGACTACGAACTGCCCATGACTGATCGTGCGCTACTCCCGGCAATTAATAGGGGTTTGCCCGGGGCTTTCAGTATTGGCGCACAAACCCTGACCCTGCCGCAGAGCATGTCAGCAAGCATGCTGCACCTCTTTGCCATTCAGTCTCGACTGCGCAGACACGCAAGGCTGTTCTACTCAACGTTCAAGGAGAAAGCCGGGGCGCTGGTGATACCGCCGCGAAATGTGTTGCCTGAACCTCTGTTTGATCATCTGTTCAGTCAGCGTAAGAGTGTCGTCATCGGTGAAACTCACCACATCGCCCTGACGCGCAAACTGTTGATCGAGAACATGTCAGCACTCAAGAGGCAGTCGCTGGAGCGTATTTACATAGAGTTTCTGATTACGGAAGTTCATCAAGAGCTTCTGGATACGTTCAACGCATCGCCAGCAATGCCAATGCCACTTCTGCTCAAAGAGCGTCTGCAATGGCTGGACGCTCATTTCAACTTGTCCAACACGCCTCATAACTTCACGCAACTGGTTGAAGCGGCACATGCCCAAGGGATAAGCGTGATGGCGCTTGATAGCGCAGCCTGTTCACAACTCGAAATAGGCAATCTTTCCCCGCCAGGGGCAGCGCAGACATTGTCCGATCAACTTGATCGAGTCACGATGTTCAATTTTTTCGCCCATAAAAAAATAGCATTCGATCAACGAAAGTATGGCTCGAACCGCTGGCTGGCCCTGGTGGGACTCGCCCACTGCAATACGTTTCAAGGCATACCGGGCTTGGCCAACCTGAGCAACGCGACCAGCATCCGCGTGGTAGGTAGACTGGCAACGCTGCCCATGAGAACCACCCGTGACTCAGGCCTCATCATTCCGTCGCCCTGGCGCACTCACCAATTAAACGCCCGTTGCGAACTGTTAGTGCATGTCCCTTCCGTAGGTAACAGCTTTTCTGTGACTACGCGGATCCACAGCCCCAATATGTTCACCCTCACCTACGGGCCTCCCGGCAACGTTTTTGTGCATTACCTGAACGCTCATCACCAACGTTTCGATGTCCCTCTGCTGATGGATGGCAACCAACCCTACGTTGACCACTCCCTGTTTGGTTCGGTGAGCAATCGCCGTTTTAACAGCCTGGAAGAACTGGTGGATGCACTGACGGATGAACTGCACATGACCGAGGCCTGAGGTTATTTAAAATACAAAACTTCACTAAACAGTTCCTATGTAGGAATTAGCCGTCAGACAAAAACATTATCACAAGTAAGCCTGCTCCTGATTTTTGCTTGATGGTTGTGACTGCATAGCCGCCTGCCTAGACTCGCTTTATGTAGGGATAAGTACCCACATCAACGACATTCAATCTGACACCACCTATTAACAAAAAAAACAACAGAGAATGCATCATCAATACTTATTAACTATTAGTTGCAGGAAGTTTCTTACGCAGGCTCCCTGCAACTGACCGCCCAACTCAACCCCTTATTAAACGGTATCGCCATGTCCTTGAAAGATCGCTTTGCGAAAGAACTTCGCGACCTCCAGGAGTTGGGGCGCGAATTTGCTGAGGACAATCCGCAACTGGCACCGTTTTTAGGGCCGGGCGCCAGCGATCCGGACGTGGCGCGATTGATGGAGGGGTTCGCTTTTTTGACCGCCAAACTGGCGATGAAAATCGAAGATGATCTGCCCGAACTCACCCACCCGCTGCTGCAAATGGTCGCCCCGAATGCTTTGCGGCCATTGCCCAGCACCACGCTGATGCGCTTTGAACCGGTGCAACATGCGCTCAGCGGCTCGCAGATCATCCCCAAGGGGACACTGTTGCATGCCAGGCCGGTCAATGGTGTGAACTGTACCTTCCGCACCTGTACGGACGTGCACCTGCACCCGATGGTGGTGAGCAGCGCCAGTGTTTCCCACAGCGTGCAAAAGTCCGTTATCAGCCTTGAGCTGCAAGCCCTGTCGCAACAGCCCTGGAACCAGATCAACTGCGACCGGCTGGATTTCCACCTCGGCGTCAATAACGCCAACGCGCTGGTGGTATACCAATGGCTCTCACAGCACCTCAAGAGAATCAGCCTGGGCATCGGTGATCATCAACTCAGCTTGCCTCCAAACATCTTGAGTTTTGCCGGCTTCGACCCCGATGACGCGCTGCTGCCTGGCTTTGCTCCTCATCAGAACGGCTATCGCCTGCTGCAGGAGTATTTCTGCTTTCCCGAGCGTTTCCATGGGTTCACGCTCAAAGGGCTAAAGCGCCATTGGCCCGAACAAACCAGCGAAACCGTGCGCCTGGAACTGCATTTTTCCAGGCCGATGCCCACCTTCGTAGAGGTCAGCCCCGAGACGTTCTGCCTGTACTGCACCCCTGCCATCAACCTGTTTGAGCACGCGGCCGAGCCTATTTTGCTGGACGGTGCAGAACTGAATCAAATCGTACGCCCGCGCACCCGGCGCCCGCAGGCTTACAGTATTTTCAGCGTTGATCGGGTGAGCGCCCGTCAGCGTGACCCCGAGTCAATACAGCCCGAGCGGCATTTCGAGCCGTATCAGTCGCTGGTCCATCGCGTCGAAACCGCTAGCGAACAGGAAGCGGCCTATTACAACCTGGCGATTGAACCCGAGCTGCTCACGCAGCAGGCCAGGCATACTCTTAGCCTGATACACGGCAATCAGCGTCCTTACCTGGGCCAGCGTGAAGAACTCAATATTGCCTTGACCTGCACCAACAATGATTTACCCCAACAACTGGAAATCGGTGATATCTGCCTGGTGACTCAGACCACACCGCCCTTTGCCACGTACCGCAACCTGACGCGGCCGACACGTCAATACCCGCCCGTGTTTGACGGTGAAGCGCATTGGGCGCTGATCTCCAACTTGTCGCTGAACCGACTGTCCCTGACCTCACCCGCCGCGCTGAAGGCAGTGTTGCAGGTCTACGACTTTATCGCCCCCCATGACCTGCAACATCAGCGGGCCACCCAGCACCGCTTGGAGGGCATCAAAAAGGTCAGCAACCAGCCCACAGACTACGTGTTCAAGGGCATCCCGATGCGGGGCAGCCAAACCACGCTCTGTGTCGATCCGGCAGCCTTCAGTGGCGAGGGCGATTTACAGGTGTTCGGCAGTGTCCTGTCGCACTTTATGGCGTTATATGCCAGCAACCAGTCTTTTCACCTTTTACACATGGTCAATATTGCACGCGATAGCGAATTCACCTGGCCTGTTCAAACTGGCCAACAAGCCAACATTTAAACGTGTTAACGGGTGTGTATTTATAAAAACAGACCTGCTGCATAAACAAACAAAAAACATCCTGCCTATCACATATAGGAAACAGGTGATTCGCGCCAAACAAGCGCACTTATAAACACTTTCACGTTTATTTAAGCGTGGGCACTTACATGCCCGAATACCCATTATTCAAACCTGCCCATGCACTTAATATGCGGGAGCCATCATGCCCTCTTCACAGGATGTGCGATTCACCTTCAGTTCAACAGCCGACATTGCCTTTGATGTGGTGTCATTTGAACTGAGCGAAGGCATCTCTGAACTTTTCTGTTTAAACGTTGAATTGATCAGCGAATCCGCCACTGCCGATTTCGCCACCCTGCTGGACAAACCCGCCACACTGACCCTCTTTCAGGGCGACCAGCCCGTACGGTACGTGCACGGGTTGATCAGCCAGTTCGAGCAAGGCAAGACCGGCTTTCGTCGCACCTGGTATCGCGCCCGCATCGAGCCCGAGCTGGCCCGCGCCAACCTGCAATCGGACTGGCGGATTTTCCAGCAGCGCAGCGTGCCGCAGATACTCCAGCAATTGTTCAAGGATCGCCACTGGGGCGCGTGTACCCAGCGCCTGACCGAGCCCCATCAAACACGTGAATTCTGCGTTCAGGCCGGCGAGCTGGACCTGGCGTTTTATCAGCGCCTGGCCGCCGAAGAAGGCCTGCTGTCGATCTTTCAACACAGTGAGGCCGGGCATTCTTTGATCCTGGCTGACCACATCGCCACCTTCGGCATTTTGCAGGATGAGCCATTGGTGTACGCGCCCAACCCCGGCGGCGATCCCGCGCAACCGGCACTGCACAGTTTTACCTACCGCGAACAGGTACGGAGCAGCGAGCAGACCCAGCGCGATTACACCTTCACTCACCCGCGTTACAACCTGGAACAACAAGAACAGGCGATGCATCTGGACCATCAATCCAGCGGCTATGAACGCTACGACTACCCCGGTCGTTACAAACATGACAACGCCGGTAAACCCTTTACCCGCACCCGCCTGCTGGCCTTGCGCAGCGATGCGCGCACGGTTGAAGTGACGGGTGATGATGCACGGCTGGTGCCGGGTTTGGCCTTTGATCTGGTCGGCCACCCGCGCGAAGGCATGAATATCGGTTGGCGCGCCGTGCACATCCACCACAGCGGGCAGCAGCACACAGCCCTGGAAGAGGAGTCCGCCGACAGTCGTGTCGGCACTCGCTACAGCCTGACCGCCACCCTGATCCCTGACACCCTGCAATGGCAGGCCCCGCTGCTGCCCAAGCCGTGTATCGAGGGCCCGCAAATCGCCACCGTGGTCGGCCCGGCCAATGAAGAAGTCTATTGCGATGAGCATGCCCGGGTGCGTCTGCAGTTCCCTTGGGACCGCGAAGACCGCAACGACGACCGCAGCTCTTGCTGGGTGCGGGTGTGCCAGAGCTGGGCCGGGGCGGGTTGGGGCCATGTGGCGTTGCCACGCATCGGTCAAGAGGTGCTGGTGGCGTTTCTGAATGGGGACCCCGACCAGCCGATGGTGATTGGCCGCAGTTACCACGCCATCAACCGCACGCCTTACAAGCTCCCGGAATTCAAGGCCATTAGCCCGATCCGCAGCAAGGAGCTGCACGGCCAACGCCACAACGAACTGCGCCTTGATGACACCCATGGCCAGATCAGCGCCACGCTGATGACCGACCATCAGCACACAGCGCTGAACACGGGCTTCTTGACCCATCCGCGCCCGGATGGCGGAGCGCCTCGTGGCGAAGGTTTTGAACTGCGTACCGACGCCCACGGTGTGGTGCGGGCGGGCGGCGGCTTGTTGCTGACAACCCAGCTTCGCGCCCGCGCCGTCGCCCATCACACCGACCTGCCCGAATGCGCCGAGCAACTCAGCATTGCGCAGCAACATCACGCTACCTTTTCCCAACTGGCCCGCGACCATCTGGCCCAGGAAAGCGGCGATCAAGATGACGTCGCGCAGGTACTCAGTGACCAGCATGCGGCCATTCGCGGCACAGGCGGCACAGGCGGCAACCCGAGTGCCAACCAGTTCCCCGAGCTGAGCGAACCCTATCTGGTGCTGCACAGCCCTGCCGGAATCGCCAGCAGCACGCCGCAATCCACCCACTTAACCAGCGGCGAGCACCTGGCCCTGACCAGTGGCGGCCACACCAGCCTGGCCATCGGTAAACGCCTGCTGATCAGCGCCAGCCGCGGCGTGCGCACCTTCGTCCAGAGCTTGGGCTGGCGACTGGTCGCGGCCTCTGGCGACATCGACATTCGCGCCCTCAAAGACAACATCAACCTGCTGGCCAAGCTCAACATCACCGCCACTGCCGAACGCATCACCCTCAGCGCCAAGGAAGAACTGGTGATCAAGGCCGCAGGCAGCACTACCACCTATAACGCCGGTGGCATCACCCACACCACTAGCGGCCAATACATCGCCCATGCCAGTAACTTTGCCTATAAAAACGCGCAAAGCCAGGCCGCAGCGTTTCCCCAAGACATCAAAAGCGGTACCGGGAATCTGGAGTTGCTTCAGCAGTATGCCAATGGGTTGGCGTTCAAGGGGGGCCAATACCAGGTAGAAGATGCTCTGGGACAGGTGTTCAAAGGCGTGCTGGATGCCAATGGATTTGCAGTCGTGGCAGGGTTGGCACCCGGCCCGGCCAACGTCCAGTTCAACAAGGACCCGGTTGATGTCTGGACCGATCCGGGTTTCCCCGGGCCCCATGAACAAATCGAAACCACCACCGCTGAGACCACCCGCACTCACCTGGCGGTTCAGGCCAGAGCGGTGCTTGAGACAGTACTCAACACCCCACCGTCTAAAAACGCGCTGAAGGCAGCGGCCCTGAGCAAAATGCCCTCGTCGGTCAAAACCCTCGCGGGCAGCATCGATGCTTCCGGGCAGCAGCCCGGCAACCCGGAGAAATCATCATGAATTCTCCTGCCACTCGCCCACGGCAATCGGCCAACAGCCCAATCAATACAGTCACCAAAGACGATATCGAGGCAAGCAAGGAAAAGCTCGACCAATGGCTGCGCAAGCTCACCAACGATACGGTCAGCTGGAACATGGTGCACGCCGCTGGCTCGGTTATTCCCGGGGTCGGTACAGTCTTTGCGGGCATTGATGCCATTGGCGATCTGCTCACGCTGATCGAAGGTGATCGCGAGGATTTTCTCACCTGGGTGAGCCTGGGTATCAATGTGGTCGGGTTGGTCTCGTTCCCCGGGGGCGGTCCTGCCCGGCTGGCGGTGCGCACCACGCTGTCCACGGTGCGCAAGAACGGTCTGGCGGCCATCTCAGCAGCCATGCTTACCGCCCTCGAAGAGAATCTCAACGACAAAACCCGAGGCGCACTCGAAGACTTTGCCGCCGCCATTCAAACCCGCCTCAGCGAGCTGTTGGCGAAAATCGCCGCCGAAATCAGCAAAGCCTGTGCCGCTTTCGCCCAGATGCTCAGGAGCATCGCCAGCGATGACGGACAGAAGACGCTGGCAAACAAGACTAAAACTGCGTCTCTGTTCGCAGGCCCGCTGTTTGCCATTGGGGCGCATTTTTTAATCGACGACAGAGTGCTCTCCAAAAGCACCTGCCAAGAGCTGCTCAGCGTGGCCAAGAGTGCCGACGATATCGGCAAGCTGGCCGCGCAAAAGGTCACGTCGCTGGGCGATGCGGGAAAAGTCGGCAGCATCGGCAATTTGATTGCCGAACTGGTCAGCGTCCTCGCCCGCCGCAAGCGCCGCGGCACCCAGCCAGCAAGCGTCGCACCACAACACGTCAGCCACGCCCAGGCCCAAACAGGCCAAGCGGGGATGGTGACTCAAAACACTCAACGTCACACCGACAGAGATCCCGGCTGCAAAAACAAAACCGCCTCCAGCACCGGTTGCAGCATCAGCTTCGCCACGGGTAGCGAAACCGTCGCACACGCTGACTTTTCCCTGCCCGGACCCTTCCCGGTTGAATGGGTGCGCACCTACCGTTCAAGTCTCGACGCCCTGGATCACGGCAGCCTCGGCGCACGCTGGATCACCCCCTTTACGACCCGCATTGCGGTCAACGACACAGGCCTGATCTACCTCGGTGCCGACGGGCGCAACCACCGCTATCCCAACCCCAAGCTCGGCAAACATCACTACGACGCCGTTGAAGGCGTACTGCTGGTTCGCAACTCAGCCACCACCTTGGTCATCGCCCGCGGCCACGACAGCCAGGAACACTACCAGCAGTTGGGCGATCACTACGCCCTCAGTGAAATCACCCTGCGCGGCGGCGCCCGCGTCACCCTGCACTATGACCACCAGCACGCAGGCCAAGCGGTGCTATCGGACCTGATCACCTACCAGAGCGACACCCCGCATCAACACATCCACACCCAGCTCGACGACAACGGCCGCATCAACGCCCTGTGGCTGATGCACGAAGGCGCGCCCTTGCGCCAGCTGGCGGACTACGACTATGACGAACACGGCGATCTGCGCGCTGCCCGCGACGAACACGCCGCGCAGTGGGCGTATCAATACCAACATCACCTGATCACCCGCTACACCGACCGCACCGGGCGCGGCATGAATCTGCAATGGCAAGGCGACGGTCCGGACGCCAAAGCCGTGCGCGAGTGGGCCGACGACGGCAGCTACGACACCCGCCTGGAATGGGACGCCAACATCCGCCTGACCTACGTCACCGACGCCCTGGGTCAAGAGACCTGGCACTACTACGACATCCTCGGCTACACCTACCGCATCATTTACCCCGACGGCAACGAAGAGTGGCTGTTTCGCGACGCCGCCAAAAACGTCATCCGCCATATCCACACCGATGGCAGCACCGATTCATATGCCTACGATGATCGCGGCAACCTGCTGCAACACACCCGTGCCGACGGCAGCAGCATTCACCACGCCTACGACGACCAGGACCAGCGCTTCAAGACCCGCGATGCCGAAGGCGGCCTGTGGAAATATGACTACGACCCGCGCGGCAACATCATCGAAACCCTCGACCCGCTGGAGAACACAGCCTGCTACGCCTACAACAGCGACAACCTGCCGGTGCTCATCACCGACGCCCTCGGCGGCAGCAAACACCTGGCCTACAACGCCGACGGCCAACTGACCCGCTACACCGACTGCTCGGGCAAAGCCAGCCAATGGCAATACAACGCCCTCGGCCAGCTCAGCCGTTTTACAGACGCTACGGGCAACATCACCGCCTACCATTACAGCGCCGGGCAACTGGTGCGCCTGACCCTGCCAGACAACACCGAAGAGCATTTCGAGCGCGACGCCGAAGGCCGCCTGCTCAGCCACACCGATGCCCTGCGCCAGCGCACCGTGTGGCACTACAACGAAGCAGGCTTGATCCAGCAGCGCCAGCAGGCCGACGGCAGCACCCTCGCCTACCGCTGGGACAAGCTCGGCCAATTACTGGAACTGCGTAACGAGAACAACAGCACAGCCACCTTCGCCTACGACCCGGCAGGCAAGTTGCTGAGCGAAACCGGCTTCGACCGGCAAACCATTCACTACCAGTACGAGAACGGCAGCCAACAGCCGACCCATCGATCCGACGGCGACCGGGTCTGGCGATACGACTACGATCCGCTCGGCCGCCTGAGCGCCCGCCACGCCGCCTACCAGGGTGGCAAGCAATGGCAGACCGAAACCTTTGCCTACGATGGCAACGGCAACCTGCTGCTGGCCACCAACCCGACCTGCAAACTGCAGTGGTTTTACGATGCAGCGGGCAACAACACCCGCGAACATCAGCACCTGCACCTCTACAAACCCTGCCACGTTGCCATCTGGCAGCACGAGTACGACGCCCTCAACCAACGCATTGCCACCACCCGCCCCGACGGCCACCGGGTCAGTTGGCTGACCTACGGCAGCGGCCATTTGTTGGCCATGAAAGTCGACGACATCGAACTGCTGAGCTACCAGCGCGACGACCTGCATCGTGAAATCGTCCGTCACCAAGGCAACGGCCTACAACAGCGCCAGAGCTGGACGCCCAACGGCCAGTTACAGGAACAGACCGTAGCCCTTACCGGCTCAAGCACGCGCCTGCTGGTACGCAACTACCGCTATGACGATGCCGGTCAATTGACCGACCTGCACGACAACCGCCGTGGCGACATCAACTACCGTTACGACCCGCTCGGTCGCCTACTCGGAGCCAGCAGCCAGTACAAAGAAGAAACCTTCGCCTTCGACCCGGCCAGCAACCTGCTCGACCCCAAGGCCCCGCGCCGGCCCATCCACCACCCGCCGCCCAAGCTCCTCGACAACCTGCTGCGCGACTACGTCGGCCAGCACTACACCTACGACGCCCGCGGCAACCTGCTTGAACGCCTCGACAACGGTAAAAAAGCCCGTTTCACCTGGGACCTCTACGACCGCCTGACCCGCTACGAAGACGAACGCCTGACCGCCGACTTCGCCTACGACGCACTGGGGCGACGCGTAGCCAAATACTCCAAAGCCCACTGCCCGCCCAGCCCTGGCGCAGGCCCGGCGTGGATCGAGCAGCAACAGCGCACGCTCAACGCCCAATACGACTGCGGCCGAAACATCTACGGCTGGGACGGCGACACCCTCGCCTATGAAACGCGCTACAGCGACAACCCCGGCGAACGACGTCTGATCCACTACTTCTACGAACCGGGCAGCTTCATCCCCGTCGCCCAAACCGTCGAAAACCTCAGTCTGTCGCTCGTGCGCGAACCAACCCATGAAAACGGCTACCACATCGACCGCGACCCGCTGTGGCAACACCAACCCGTAGCAAAACCGTTCAACGCCATGGCCTGGTACCAATGCGACCACCTCGGCACGCCGATGGAACTCACCGACCAACGCGGCGAGATTGCCTGGAGTGCGACGTATCAAGCGTGGGGGTTGGCCAAGGAAAAGCGTACCGACAGCGCAATACGCGAAAACATCCGCAACCCGCTGCGCTTTCAAGGGCAGTACTTCGACACCGAAACCGGGCTGCACTACAACCGCTATCGGTACTATGATCCGCAGG
>NZ_JASCPQ010000031.1:0-53265 GCF_029959305.1 Pseudomonas sp. PS01297 | reverse complement strand
GAGCTTGCCTCGCGATCTTTTGATCTTTTTAAAAGATCGCGAGGCAAGCTCGCTCCTACAGATTGCGTATATGACTTAAACCAAGTCCGCGTCGATCACCAGCACCAGCTTGCCCGACACCTGATTGCTGGCCAATTCGGCAAACGCCGCCTGGGCCTCTTCAATCGGGAAGGTTTTGGCCAACTGCGGGCTCAAACGGCCTTCGGCAAACAACGGCCACACTTGTTGATTGAGATCACTCAGCAAATCCGCCTTGAATTGGTCGCCGCGGCTGCGCAATGTCGAACCCAGCAACTGGATGCGCTTGCCCAACACCAAGGCCAGATCCAGCTCGGCCTTGCGCCCACCCATCAAGCCAATCAACACCCAGCGCCCGTCCAGTGCCAACAACTTGAGGTTGGACTCCACATAGTTGGCGCCCACCGGGTCGAGTACCACGTCAAACGGCCCCAGCGCCTTGAGGCTGTCCAGCCCTTCGGTGCGCACTGCGCCGCCCTGGGCACCCAGGGCCTCACAATAGGCCAGACGCTCGGCCGAACCGACCGTCACCCAGCACGGGCTGCCAAAGGCTTTGCACAGCTGAATAGCGGCTGAACCAACTCCACTTGCTCCGGCATGCAGCAACACTTTTTCGCCCGGCTTCAGGGCCGCCAATTGGAACAGATTAAGCCATGCAGTGCTGTACACCTCGGGCAAGGCAGCCGCCTCAATCAGCGACAACCCTTCGGGCACCGGCAAGGCATGGCGCCCATCAACCACAACCTCTTGCGCCATGCCACCGCCCGCCAACAGCGCACACACGCGGTCTCCGACTTGCCAGGAAGATCCCGGCCCCACTTCGCTGACCACGCCCGAACACTCCAGCCCCAACATTTGGCTGGCGCCAGGTGGCGGCGGATACAACCCTTGGCTTTGCAAAAGATCGGCGCGATTAAGGCCCGCTGCCGCCACACGAATTCGGATTTGTCCTACATCACAACGTGGGCTCGGTTCTTCAACCCACTTCACTTGTCCCTCAACGCCTTGCAATGCTTTCACAGTGCCTCCATAGTGAGTCTGGACTGAGCCCGGTGCTGCTGCACCGGGCTTCTTGCATTATGCGGCCGGTTCTTACGGAACCGGCGACTTCAAAGACGGCCTAATATGCGTTATCAATTGCCCCCGCGTCGACTCAGCATGAAGCATTTATTCCCTAGCACCGCTCTCGCACTCTTCATTGGCTTAGGCGTTTTGCCGTTTTCGGCCACTACGTTCGCCGCTAACAGTTGGGATAACCTTCAGCCCGATCGTGATGAGGTAATTGCCAGCCTTAACGTTGTTGAGCTGCTCAAACGCCATCATTACAGCAAGCCGCCACTGGATGACGCACGTTCCGCGATCATCTATGACAGCTACCTGAAGCTGCTCGATCCTTCGCGCAGTTACTTTCTGGCCAGTGATATCGCCGAATTCGACAAATGGAAATTCCAGTTTGACGATTTCCTAAAGAGCGGCGATCTCAATCCCGGCTTCACCATCTACAAGCGCTACCTGGATCGCGTCAAGTCGCGCCTGGACTTCGCCCTGGGCGAACTGAACAAAGGCGTGGACTCGTTCGACTTCACCACCAAAGAGACCCTGCAGATCGACCGCAAGGACGCTCCGTGGCTCAAGACCGAAGCCGAACTCAACGATCTGTGGCGCAAACGTCTCAAGGACGAAGTCCTGCGTCTGAAAATCGCTGGCAAAGAGCCGTCGAAAATTCAGGAACTGCTGACCAAGCGCTACAAAAACCAGTTGAGCCGTCTTGATCAGACTCGCAGCGAAGACATCTTCCAGGCGTACATCAACACCTTCGCAATGTCTTACGACCCGCACACCAACTATCTGTCGCCAGATAACGCGGAAAACTTCGACATCAACATGAGCCTGTCGCTGGAAGGCATCGGCGCCGTGTTGCAGAGCGATAACGACCAAGTGAAGATCGTGCGCCTGGTGCCGGCGGGCCCCGCCGACAAGACCAAACAAGTCGCTCCGGCAGACAAAATCATCGGCGTTGCCCAGGGCGACAAAGAGATGGTCGACGTGATCGGCTGGCGTCTGGACGAAGTGGTCAAGTTGATCCGTGGCCCTAAAGGCTCTGTGGTGCGCCTGGAAGTGATTCCGGCGAGCAATGCGCCTAACGACCAGACCAGCAAGATTGTCTCCATCACCCGTGAAGCGGTGAAGCTTGAAGAGCAGGCGGCGAAAAAGTCGATCCTCAACCTCAAGCAGGATGGCAAAGACTACAAACTGGGCGTGATTGAGATCCCGGCGTTCTACCTGGACTTCAAGGCCTACCGTGCCGGTGACCCGAACTACAAGAGCACGACCCGCGACGTTAAAAAGCTGCTGACCGAGTTGCAGAATGAAAAAGTCGATGGCGTGATTATCGACCTGCGCAACAACGGTGGCGGTTCGTTGCAGGAAGCGACCGAGCTGACCAGCCTGTTTATCGACAAGGGCCCGACGGTTCTGGTGCGCAACGCTGACGGTAAAGTCGACGTACTTGAAGACGAAAACCCGGGTGCGTTCTACAAAGGCCCGATGGCGCTGCTGGTCAATCGCTTGTCGGCATCGGCGTCGGAGATTTTTGCCGGGGCCATGCAGGATTACCACCGCGCGCTGATTATCGGCGGCCAAACGTTCGGCAAGGGCACGGTGCAAACCATTCAGCCGCTGAACCACGGCGAACTGAAACTGACACTGGCCAAGTTCTACCGGGTTTCCGGGCAGAGCACCCAGCATCAGGGCGTACTGCCTGACGTCGCCTTCCCGTCGATTATCGACACCAAGGAAATCGGTGAAAGTGCACTGCCTGAGGCCATGCCGTGGGACACCATCCGCCCTGCGATCAAGCCTGCAGCCGACCCGTTCAAGCCGTTTATTGCGCAACTGAAAGCGGATCACGATGCGCGTGTGGCTAAAGATGCCGAGTTCATCTTTATCCGCGACAAGCTGGCCCTGGCCGACAAGCTGATGGCCGAAAAAACCGTGAGCCTGAACGAGGCCGACCGTCGCGCACAACACGCCGATATCGATGCCCAGCAGTTGGTGATGGAAAACGCCCGCCGCAAGGCCAAAGGCGAAGCACCGCTCAAAGAAATGAAGAAAGAAGACGAAGACGCCTTGCCGGTGGAGCCTGAAAAGACCAAGCCAGAAGACGACGCCTACCTGAGTGAAACCGGGCGTGTCCTGCTGGACTACCTCAAGCTCAACCCACAGGCAGCGAAGAAGTAACTTTCACGTGTTGCGCGATCTTTTGAACGTTTAAAAGATCGGGAGACAAGCTCGCTCCTACGGGGTTTTGGTGTAAAAAAGGGCGGGCCGCATCATGCGGCCCGCCCTTTTTGTCTTTACGCTTCTTCGTGCTCGTAACTGTGTTCAAACACCCGAACCACTTCCGAGGCGTGCCAGGAAGCTGCCGCGACGCCATCCGGCGGCCCGGAAAAACGCCCAAGACGCCCCACGCATTCGAAGAAACCGGTACGGGGCAAACGGCTCGCCCCTTGGCTGATCACCAGCGAACTGCGTAACGGCTGCTCCGCCTTCACGTCCATCGCCGCCAGATGCTCCAGCGCCGAGGTGAGGGTCAACATGGCCGGGCTGGGCAACTGCAAACGCTCCAGCAACGCCCGGTACGTCACTAAATGGCGCTGTCGACGCGCCTGATCAAGCTCAGCCAGTAACCCATCCCAGTGTTGACGACTGATGCGCACGTTCATGAGGCTTCCCTCCAGCCCGCAACGCCCAGCTCCCAGGCCAGGCTGCGGCGAATGGCAAGATCCGGCAGACGTTCACCGGTTTCGATCATTCCCAGATACGACGGGCTAATGCCTACAGTGCGTGCCAGCACCTCCAGGGCCAAACCCTTGCCCTCGCGCAGGCCACGCAGTTGATCGAGCCCTGGCAGCGCCTGTACAGGCTCAGGCGGCTGTCGTTCAGTATCAGGGATGAGTGCTGTCGCTACCGGAGCATCGATACCCGCAGCCTTGAGTAGCGCCAGGTAGCTCTGCCACGAAAGAACCGCATATTCGGGTTCTCCATTGCGCTTGATGATTTGAAGATCCATTGCTAACCCCGTCAGATTTTTAGACAGATCAAGTCGGAATTTTCCTTAGAAGCTTAATCCTAACAGCCGCTGAGGTCTCTGGGGTTTTTGATCTTCTTGGCAGTCTTCACCTTCGCCGCAGGAATAAGCCCGATAAACGCGAAATGTTATCCACACAAATTGTGGATAACCTTGTGAACAGAGCAGATTTTTCGCGCTGAAAGCCACGTTCTATAAGGCCTGCGCTTAGATCGGGCATTTTTTACACACATAAAAAAACCCATAAATTCATTGACTTGCTGGTCAGCAACTACTAGCCACCTGAACGAATGCGACAAATAACCGCTGGTCGGGGGGATAAACAGCCGTGCCAGACCCAGATACGACAACGCCCCGTCAGGACGGGGCGTTGTGTGAAAACAGAGGCTGCTTACTTGGCAGCGTCGGCCTCTGGTTTTGCAGGGTCTTTGATGCCCAGCAGTTCCAGGTCGAATACCAGCACCGAGTTGGCCGGAATCGCCGGGCTCGGGCTTTGTGCGCCGTAAGCCAGTTCGCTAGGGATGTACAGCTTGTACTTCTCACCCACGTGCATCAGTTGCAGGCCTTCAACCCAACCCGGGATCACGCCGCTGACTGGCAGGTCAATCGGGCTACCGCGCTCGATCGAGCTGTCGAAAACCTTGCCGTCAATCAGCTTGCCTTCGTAGTGAACGGTCACCACGTCAGTTGGCTTGGGCTGTGGGCCATCGGCCTTTTTGATGACTTCGTACTGCAGGCCAGAAGCGGTGGTGACAACACCCGCTTTCTTGCCGTTTTCTTCGAGGAATTTTTTACCGGCGGCAGAGGCTTCGTCGCTCATCTTGGCCAGACGCTCTTCAGCGCGTTTTTGCAGGGCGGCGAACGCTTCGATCAGTTCGTCATCCTTAAGCTTTTGCTCTTTCTTGCCGACGGCATCTTCGATGCCCAAGGCTACGGCTTTGGAATCCAGATCATCCATGCCTTCTTGAGCCAGGCTTTTACCCATGTTCAGGCCAATGCCATAAGAGGCTTTTTGTGCCGGGGTTTTCAGCTCTACGCTGGTCTGCGAGTCGCAACCCGCCAGTACCAGGCTTACCAGAGCCACAGCTGCCGCCAACCGATGCTGTTTCATGCTATTTCCTTGTTCATGCGCCAAATGGGCAATCGAATAAAGCCGCGAGCTTATCAGGCGGCCGCAACCAATGGCTACCGGCATGAGAGAGGCAATTCGCGGATAAGTTCACGTCAAAATCACAATTCATAATTACCGCAACTTTTGCTAACACTTCAAGCACGCTGTCAAACCTGTCCCTTCCTTCCCCGATCAAACCGATAGCCACTTGATGCTAGCCGCTCGCTCAGGCATAAGACTGAAAAAATTCCTACAAGGAGCGTTATTTTGCGATTGTTTTACCGTGTGCTGTCAGGGCTTGGCGTGGCCTTGGTGCTAGGGCTGTGTGTGATTGTCTACTTCATCGCCAACCCAAAACTGCCTGCTTACACCGCGCCGCAGCACGTGCACTATCAGGACCAATGGAGTGAGGCGGATCGGCAACTTTATTACTACACGCCCCAAGGTACCCAAGTGAAAGGCCTGCATTACGACTGGTTCAGTGCCCTTGAGCTGCCCTTCTCAACGCAACGCTTCGCTGCGCCTGAGTATTTGGCGCGGTTTGGCTTTTTGGTCGACCCGCAGCAACAAGCCAGCGCCGCCAACCCGGCCAACTTGCCCGTTGGCTTCACCCGCCACCAGAACCCCGGCAGCCCCGTTGAGTACCTGGACATCACCTGCGCGGCCTGCCACACCGGCGAGCTGCGTTACAAAGGCCAGGCCCTGCGCATTGACGGTGGCCCGGCGCAACACGTGCTGCCTTCCAGCGTACCGACCCTGCGCGGCGGCAGCTTTGGCCAGGCGCTGGTCGCCAGCCTGGCAGCCACGTATTACAACCCCTGGAAGTTTGAGCGCTTTGCCCGCACGGTGCTGGGCGACAACTATGACGCCGGGCACAAGCAGCTGCGCAAGGACTTCAAGGCCTCGCTGGACACCTTTCTGGCCGTTGCCTGGAACGACACCCATCGCGGTCTTTACCCGACGCTCGAAGGCCCGGGGCGCACCGATGCCTTTGGCCGGATAGCCAATGCCAGCTTCGGCGACGCGATCTCGCCCGACAACTATCGAGTGGCCAATGCACCGGTAGACTACCCGCACCTGTGGGACATGTGGACGTTCGACTGGGTGCAATGGAACGGTTCGGCCCAGCAACCGATGGCGCGCAATATCGGTGAAGCCTTGGGCGTCGGCGCAACCCTGAACTTCTTCGACAGCCACGGTCAGCCGCTGCAAGGCGACCAGCGCTACCCGTCCAGCGTGCGGGTCAACGACTTGCACCTGATTGAAGAAACCCTGCAACGACTCAAGCCACCCGTTTGGCCCGAAGACCTGTTCGGCAAAATCGACCGCCCGCTGGCCGCCAAAGGCCGCCGTCTTTTTACCGAGAACTGCGCGGGTTGCCACGTGCCGGCAGTGGTTGAAGAAAACGGCCGTCTGGTCAAGCAACTTAAAATGCTGCCGGTCGAGGTGATCGGTACCGATCCCAATACCGCCACCAACATCGCAGACAATCGCTATGACCTCAGCGCCCTGCAGTGGGACCCGGCCGAGCTGGCCAGCATGAACGTCAACCTCCTCCCCAAGAGCGAGCAGCCGCTGGACATGCATCAGTTGTCCGTCGCCAAGGGCCTGGCCTATGTCACCGCCTTTGTTGAAAAACGCGCCTACCAGGACGCCGCTGTCAGCCCGCAAGAGCAAGCACGCCTCAACGGCTTTGGCTTGCCGATTGGCGTACTGGAGTTGCGCGCCTACAAGGCTCGCCCGCTGGATGGCATCTGGGCCACTGCGCCCTACCTGCACAACGGCTCTGTGCCGACGGTGTACCAACTGCTGTCGCCGCAGTCAGAACGTGCGCAAACCTTCTATCGCGGCAATTTTGAGTACGACCCGCGCCACTTGGGCTACCGCACAGACGCCTTTGATGGCGGCTTTGTGCTGGATACCCGCATCAGTGGCAACCACAACAGCGGTCACGAGTTCCGGGCCGGGCCACAGGGCAACGGCGTGATTGGTCGCCTGCTGCAACCTGAAGAGCGCTGGGCGTTGATCGAGTACCTGAAAGTGCTCGGCGGCCCGCTCGAACAACAGTTGCCCAACGAATAACGATTAAAAGGATGTTTGCATGCTGACCACTTTATGGCTTCGACTCGGCACCTGGCTGGGCAAGCTATTGCTCGCCCTCATCGTGCTGGGGCTGCTGGGCTGGGCGCTGACAACAGGCTGGTATGCCTGGAAGTACCGCGGTCCCGTGTCAGCCCAGGAGCAGATCCCGGCCGGTGAAGCCGCGATGACGCAAGACACGATCCAGACGGCAATCAAAATCGTCGACCAGCATCGCGAGAATACGCGCTACCTGCGCGATGCCCACGCCAAGGCGCACGGCTGCGTCAAAGCCGAGGTCAAGGTGCTCGATGATCTCGACCCGGCCTTGCGCCAAGGCGTGTTTGCGGCGCCGGGCAAAACCTGGCAAGCCGTGATGCGCCTGTCCAACGGTAATGCCTACCCGCAATTTGACAGCATCCGCGACGCGCGCGGCATGGCGATCAAGTTGCAGGACGTGCCGGGCACGCAGCTGTTGCCCAGCCAGCAAGGGCGCGGTGAACAGGATTTTGTGATGTTCAACCACCCCAACTTCTTTGTCAGCGATGTGGCGGAGTATCGTCAGAACATCGCGGCCCAGGCCGACGGCAAAAAAGTGCTGGCGTTTTTCCCGTCCTGGGACCCGCGCAGCTGGCAAGTGCGGCACTTGTTTATTGCCTTGGCCACCCTGGCCCCCGCACCCGCCAGCCCGACACAAACCACCTACTACTCGGTGTCGCCTTACAAGTTCGGGACGGCCAATGCCAAATTCAGAGTGGCGCCGGACGCAGACAACTGCCCGGCGTACACCCTGCCCAAACAGAATCAGGACCTGCCGAACTTCTTGCGCAGTGCGTTGACTCAGCAGCTCAGCACAGATCGCACGCCGGCCTGTTTTGTGTTGCAGATTCAGCGTCAGGATGCCAACCGCTACATGCCGATTGAAGACACCAGTGTTGAATGGAAGGAGTCTGATGCGCCATTCGAAACCGTGGCGCGCATCACCGTAGAGCCGCAAGACTTCGACACCCCGAGCCAGAACCTGGCGTGTGACAACCTGTCGTTCAGCCCATGGCACGGCATTGAAGAACACCGGCCGATTGGCGGTATCAACCGCCTGCGCAAAGCCGTGTATGACTCGGTCAGCGAGTACCGCCACAGCCGTAACGCCGAGCAATAAAACGTCCCGCCACACACTGTAGGAGCGAGCTCGTCTCGCGATCTTTTTACGATCAACAGCTCGCGAGGCAAGCTCGCTCCTACAACGTTGGCGACACGGCAAACGGCGCCCAGTCAGGGCCGATCCTTCCCTCTTGTGTCCATACCTCGTCAGTCGTCATGACCTCCAGCTTGCCTGCTTCGGCCACTCGGTGGACGTAGCTTTGTGCATTACGGTCGTAAGGGAAAAGGCTCGCTTCAATATCTGGCACGGTCGCGTGAGTGCGGCTCAACAGTGTGACCAACTCTGCTTCTGACTCTGTCGCGTCGCTCTGATAACGCAGCAATCCGCCCTCCCGCGCGCAAAAGAAGACGTCGCAGCCAGGTGTTGCGCGCGCCAGCAACAAACTGGTCAGCAGCGCGCTGGGGGAAAAGAAATCACCAAACAACTCGTTGGTAGTGTCATGCAACAGCGCATCCGGTTCTTCACCTGACAAGTAAACCCCGACGATGCGGTAACCCTCGGGCACCACCGGCACTCCGCTGGGATCCTTGGGGAACACCACATCCCAGTCAAATTCAAAAAAAGGCGTTTCTAATGCACGGGTATAAACGTACACGTCAGCGTCCAGTTGCTTGAGCACAAACCCGGCAAATTGCGTGTGTTTGCGCAAGAGCATGCCCTGATGAACAGCCTTCACCGCGTCCAGTACGTCGCTGTACACGCTGGAACACAGTGCCGGCTTGTCGACCGAGGTCCGCCCCTTCTGCTGATCAGCCTTCCAGTTCGCGCCCAGCCGGGTACGTCGATCCCAGTGCGCCCCCGCCAGCACAATGCTGAGTTCCCCCGCCAGGCAAATCAAACCAATCAGGTCAGAGGGCATCAACAACCCCAGGTCATAGGCTCTTTCAAACGCCCCGGGGTATTGCGCACGTTTACGCGAGAGCAAAGGCAACAAGGCTTTCTCAAGGTCCGAGCCACTGGCGATGTAGCTCAACACGCACTTGTCGGGGCAGGACAAATAGAAGCGCGGGTAATTGTGTTTGTATCGAATGGCTTGATTGAGGTCGTGAATCGAAAAGAAGTTGTCTTGCAACTCGCTTTCCTCGTGCACCTGCCAAGGCATCCGCTGAATGGAGGTATTGGAGTGATACATCCCTTCAATGGTGTAGCCCTGTATCGGCAGGAATAATCCCTCATCAGACAATGACAGCACGTCGGCAGGGTCAAAGGACGTGCTGGAACCCGCATGTGGCAGGGTGGCGTAATAGCGGTTCTGCCTGGCGAGTATAAAGCCGCCGTAGACAATGCCATTCTTGATGGCCGCAATGAGCTCATGGGCATACACCGCCGCATCATCGGCACTGATGAAGGCGGGGCTTAACGACGGGATTAATACAGAAGCAGTTTGCGCGCGGGTACTCATGAAAAGATCCTTGTCTTGGCGTGGACCGAGCGCTGTTCGCCCGGCATGAAATCACGCGTCGAGTTTCAAGGTATTCATGGCAGCACGTGCGTTAGTGGGGTAGTGACGGTCATGGCTCACACGCCACCACCGTCACGGGTTCAACTGGCCCATCCGCGGGCCGTCAGCCCACTCAATGAACCGGCAGTTCAACCCCTTCAAACAGGTCTTCGAGTTCCTGCTTGTTATGGCAGGCAATGGCCTTGGCCATCACTTCGCGGGTCAGATGCGGCGCAAATTTCTCAATGAAATCGCACATGAAACCGCGCAGGAAGGTGCCGCGACGGAAACCAATCTTGGTGATGCTCGATTCAAACAGCTCGCTGGCATCCAGCACCACCAGGTCTTTGTCCAGGTTGGTGTCTACCGCCATCTTGGCCACGATGCCGACGCCCAGGCCCAGGCGTACGTAAGTCTTGATCACGTCAGCGTCAGCTGCGGTGAACACCACTTTGGGGGTCAGGCCGCGATGGCTGAAGGCTTCATCGAGCTTGGAACGGCCGGTAAAACCAAAGACGTAAGTCACAATCGGGTATTCAGCCAGGGCCTCAAGGGTCAGCTTCGGCAGTTTGGTCAGCGGGTGGCCTTGCGGCACGACCACGCAACGGTTCCAGCGGTAGCACGGCATCATTACGAGATCGCCGAACAGCTCCAGCGCTTCAGTGGCAATGGCAAAATCGACGGTGCCATCAGCGGCCATTTCAGCAATTTGCATCGGCGAGCCCTGATGCATATGCAAGGCGACGTCCGGGTATTGCTTGATAAAGTTGCTGATGACCGGCGGCAGCGCATAACGCGCCTGGGTGTGCGTGGTGGCAATCGACAACGTGCCTTTTTTCTCGTTGGAAAACTCTTGAGCGATCTGCTTGATGCTCTCAACCTTGCGCAGGATTTCACCGGCGGTGGTGATGATGCGCTCGCCCGCCGGTGTGACGCGGGTCAGGTGCTTGCCACTGCGCGCAAATACTTCAACGCCGAGTTCGTCTTCCAGCAAGCGGATCTGTTTGCTGATCCCCGGCTGTGAGGTGTAGAGACTCTGAGCGGTAGCTGAAACGTTGAGGTCGTGGTGCGCCACTTCCCAGATGTAGCGCAGTTGTTGAAGCTTCATATGCATCCCTCAGAGCAAATAGGCGCCATGAGTATCGGCGGCGATATATAACTATATGGAAGGTCAGAAGAATAAATCTAGAACTTTTTTATCGTTTTTAGCAGTTCGTCACCTTCACCCATCAGTGCGCCGCCGACGTTGCACCAACGGTACCAGGTACACCGGCACCTGCGCCTGCTCTACGACGCGGCTTGCGTTGTGCCCCAAGTGGCTGTTTGCGCCTGTAGACTGGCCGTGACTGCCGAGGATCACCAGGTCAACCCCCAGCTTGCGCGACTCCTCCAGAATGACGTGGGCGGGTTCGCCCTGAACCACCTTGACCGAGCGGATCAAGGCGAGCTCCTGCGCACCTTCGTCCAGTTCATCTTGAAGACTGTCGAACACGCGCTGTTCAATATTGGACAGCATGGCGGTCATACCCTGGCGCTGCAGTTCCTGCAACGCCTGCTCATCCAGATAACTTTGCAATACCGATTCGGCGAACAGCCCCATGGGCTCCACAACGTGAAGTACATACAAGTCTGCCTTGAAACTGCGGGCCAGCCCCAAAGCGTGCTGCATCACAACCGGAGCATAAATACCGAGGTCTGTGGCGAACAGTATCGAGCGAATCATACGACCTCCTCGACAGGCGTTATGGCCGAGATGAATTCAGCTTAGCAGCGCCCGGACAAGTTCGATGACCCGTGCGATGACTTACACGCGCAGTTGAGGTCGCACAGGGTTCAAGGCAGTTCGTCGGGCTCAAGCAGCAAGGCCAGTTTAAGGTGATGGGCCAGCTCCCCTTCACTCAAGCGCGACTTCAATTCACCGTAAAAAGCACCGTCACGCACGACAAACAACGCAGGAAGGTGGAAGATCTCGTAACGCTCGACCAGGCCACCGTTGTCACCGGCGTCAATCCAGCACAGTTGATCAATAGGTAACTGCATGTCGGGCAACATTTTGCGCGCCGTGCGGCAGCTCGAACACCCGGTGCTGGTGAACACCAGCAAGGTCGTGCCGGGCAGTGTCAGCAGGCGCTGGTCCGCATCAAAGTCTGTCAGTTCCATTTCAGTCACTATACTCAGCTAACAAGATCAAAATACTGGCACTTTGGAGTCTGTGTACATGGGTCGTTTTTTGCCTCACCCAGATGATGTTCCTGTTCAGATCACCCCTCGCAAGCACCCCGCTCTTTCGCGTCAGAAGCTGAACTCTATCAGCCTCGGTGGTGTTGCGTGCAACAGTGACAGAGGCTGGAGGCGCGGCACGGCGGTTGACATGTACATGCCCACCCTGGGCGAAACCGCGCACTACCCGGGCTATATCGCCTGGTGTGAAAAACATGCCGACGGTTACCGCGTCGGGGTGGCCTTTACCGATGACCAGACCCTGTTTGGTGCGCGCATGGGTGAGCAGGTGTGTCAGATCGAACACTATTGCCGCCAGCGCAATCAACTCAACCTGCCCTTCGAAAACAAGGATGCGCTGGCCCTGGAATGGGTCAACCTGCACGCGGTGGAGTTTTCTCAGGAAACCCTGGAGCAGGCCCTGGCACAACCTGCACTGGATTAAACCGCTGTATGCCCATTGTCGAATAACCGGTTAACGCGTTAAGGTTCCGCTCCCCGATGCGCTCAATCAAGCTGTGCTCCGCCGCACGGGGATCGCTGGCGGCCGGCACCCGTGACCTGACGAGTAACACGATGGCTGATTTACCGATCGACGACCTTAACGTTGCCTCCAACGAAACCCTGATCACACCTGAACGGCTCAAGCGCGAGATCCCTCTCAGCGCTACAGCGCTGCAGACCGTGAACAAAGGGCGTGAGGTCATTCGCAACATCCTGGATGGCAAAGACCATCGCCTGTTCGTTGTCATCGGGCCTTGCTCGATCCACGACCTCAAGGCGGCTCATGAATATGCTGAGCGCCTGAAGGTACTTGCGGCTGAAGTCAGCGACACGCTGTATCTGGTCATGCGGGTTTATTTCGAAAAACCACGGACCACCGTGGGCTGGAAAGGCCTTATCAACGACCCGTACCTGGACGACTCGTTCAAAATCGAAGACGGTCTGCACATCGGCCGTAAATTGCTTCTGGACCTGGCCGAAATGGGCCTGCCAACCGCTACTGAAGCCCTGGACCCGATTTCTCCGCAATACCTGCAAGACCTCATCAGCTGGTCTGCCATTGGTGCGCGTACCACCGAGTCGCAAACTCACCGCGAAATGGCCTCTGGCCTGTCTTCGGCAGTTGGCTTTAAAAACGGCACCGATGGTGGCCTGACCGTTGCGATCAACGCCTTGCAGTCAGTGTCGAGCCCGCACCGTTTCCTGGGTATCAACCAGGAAGGCGGCGTGTCCATCGTCACCACCAAAGGCAACGCCTACGGTCATGTGGTATTGCGCGGTGGTAACGGTAAGCCAAACTATGACTCGGTCAGCGTGGCGCTCTGCGAGCAAGCCCTGACCAAGGCTAAAATCACTCCGAACATCATGGTCGACTGCAGCCACGCCAACTCCAACAAAGACCCGGCACTGCAACCGCTGGTGATGGAGAACGTGGCCAATCAGATCCTTGAAGGCAACCAGTCGATCATCGGCCTGATGGTTGAAAGCCACCTGAACTGGGGCTGCCAAGCGATCCCTAAAAACCTTGAAGATTTGCAGTACGGTGTCTCGATCACCGATGCCTGCATCGACTGGGCGAGCACTGAAAACACCTTGCGCAGCATGCACGCCAAGCTCAAGGACGTCCTGCCCAAGCGGGCTCGCGGCTGATTTTTAAGCGCACACAAAAACGCCGGGCTAGCCCGGCGTTTTTTATGAGTGCTATTTCAGGTTTTGGCCTGAGTGCGCTTGTGGCGCTCCATATAGCGTTCAACGTAGGAACACGAGGGAATCACCTCGTAGCCCATTTTTTCGGCGTAATCGAGCGCCTGCTCGGTCAACGCGGCCGCAATGCCTCGCCCACGCAACGCATTGGGCACAAAGGTGCGGTAAATATCCAGAGTCTGCTTACCCAAGTCCATGTAGGTCAGGTAGGCACGGTGACCGTCGACAGTGGTCTCAAACTGGTGACCTGCCTGGTCATGGTGGATGGACAGCGCCTCGCTCATCATTACTCCTCGCGGGTCTTGGACTGTGACCTCTACCTTACTCATGTTTTTGTGCCGAGGGAACCCAGATACTGGCCCTGTGTCATTGCCGTTACACAGCAACCGGAACAGCTTCTGCAACAGGCACACTGACAACGGCAGGCACGCCGACAGGCAAAATTAAGAATAGTCGCTCTCGCAATTGATGCTCAGTGTGTGCACGCACGCAAAAGACTTATCTATGACGCAGGCGCCCTCTTGAAGTCACTTCACGCGGTCTTTATATTCGCAAGCCGCTTGCTCAAGACGACCAAATACGGGCAGTTTTCTCGGACACGATCTGTTAAATCTAGCCCATTGGCATTGATTGCCAAATATTTTTTTTGGTTCTTGCGCTAGGTCAGTTTACTTACTACAAGTAATGGGTAGTATGTACGCCGGCTGTTTCCTCATGTTGAAGGAGCAGCTTTAATTAGAAAGTCCTTGAAGGGGAACACGATGAACAACGTTCTGAAATTCTCTGCTCTGGCATTGGCCGCAGTTCTGGCTACCGGTTGCAGCAGCGTATCTAAAGAAACTGAAGCCCGTCTGACTGCAACTGAAGACGCAGCAGCTCGTTCCCAGGCTCGTGCTGACGAAGCCTACCGCAAAGCTGACGAAGCTCTGGCTGCTGCTCAAAAAGCACAACAGACTGCTGATGAAGCTAACGAACGTGCTCTGCGTATGCTTGAAAAAGCTAGCCGCAAGTAATAGTCCCTCGGGATTATTATCGAAGCCGACCCATTTTTATGGGTCGGCTTTTTTTATGCCTGTCAGCAACTAAGCAGGCAATAAAAAACCGCCAGGGCGTTAACCGTGGCGGCTGTTTTAGTGCGTGGGTGCGCTACTGAACGTAGTCCAGCGACTGACCCTGTTGCACCGTGGTGTTGGCGACACCAATCTCCTGAGGTATGCCGGTTTCGGCACCGACCACAGGGAACGCTTTGTCTTTGTCGATCTGGATGACCTTTTCCAGGTCTTTATGCTTAAGCAGGAAGTTGATAAAGCCTGCGTACTTGTTCTGCAGATCTTCCGGAGTCAAATGCGACTTGTCACTTTTGGCTAGCAAAGAGCCATCTTTGACATTCAACGGCTCGTGCACTTCAAGGAAAACCTTGCCGCCACTGACACCGAGTTTGTACGGTTCATTGATGATGCGAACGGGCGTGCCCACCGGCACCATGCTGGCCATCTCGAGCACGTTTTTGTTCAGCATGCGGAAACAGCCATGGCTGGTACCCGTGCCGATGCCAAACTTGGCGTTGGAACCATGGATCAGGTAACCCGGCATGCCCAGGGTGAACTTGAACGGCCCCAGCGGGTTGTCCGGCCCTGCCGGCACAACGTTAGGCAGCGGGTCACCATTGGCGGCGTGTTCGGCCTTGATCGAAGCAGGAGGCGTCCAGGTCGGATTTGGCGTTTTGGCCGTGACCTTGGTCAGACCCAAAGGCGAGCCCCAGCCTTCACGACCGATCCCCAACGGAAAGGTGTACACCTTGTTCTGACCTTTGGGGAAATAATACAAGCGGTACTCGGCAAGGTTGATCACGATGCCTTCGCGCTTGCCCGGCGGCAGGATGAACTGGGTCGGCAACACAATTTCGGTGTCAACGATCGAGCCGTCGAGGTTCTTTTTGACGGGCAGCCAGGCATCCACACCGGGGTTGGCGGCAATCATTTCGGAGTAGCCCAGTTCGTACTGGTTGCCAAGGTCCGAGAAAGAGTCTTCGTATTTGCCCTTGATGACTTGCACCTGCCCGACCACATCTTCACCCGGTGGCGGCAGCGGAAATTCAAGCGCATGAACGGGACCCGCAACACACAGTGCGGCAACTGACAGATAACGGGTGACAGCAGGTAAGCGCGAGAACATCCGGAAGACCCTTCGCATAATCAACAGGGGACAAAAAAGAGAGTGTACACGCCACCTTGAAAAGCCGGGAGGCGTCGTATTGAGTCTTAAGGTTTCAGACAGGTTACATCACAACTCAAAGCGTAATTCAGGCCAGATCGGCTCAGTGCCGCGGCGTTGAGACTCAATGATTGCCCGGCACAGCGGGCAAAGCCGGTGATCCTGAAACACCTTGCGCGTGACATCCGACCAACGCGGCTGCGCAGGCAGCAATGAACCACACAGGGTGCGGTCAATCGTGCCACCCAGCTCCAATTGGCGCGTGACCAAATGTACCCGTACCTCCTGGCAGGCGAACAAATCGAGCTGCTCATCGGGCTCGATCAGTTGATAAGCATATAAAGACCAGGCAGGACGCGACATCAGGGGCTCCAAATCGGGGGGGCGCCACATTAGCCGAAACCATGCCACTAGAAAAGCATCAAAGCAGTGGTTTTAGGGTTGGCCACACATTATCGAGCAAACGGCCCTGTGCATTGGCCTTCGGATGGAGGCCATCAGCCTGGATAAACTCGGGATGCCCGCCGACGCCCTCCAGGAAAAACGGCACCAGCGCGACCTTTTTCTCGCTGCCCAGATCGCTGTAGACCTTGGCAAAAGCGTCGGTATAGCGCCGACCATAATTGGGCGGCAACAACATGCCCAACAGCAGCACTTTGGCACCTGCTTTTTGCGAGTCGTCGACCATCGCGGCAAGATTTTGTTTCAATTGTGCTGGCGGCTGGCCGCGCAGCCCATCGTTGGCGCCCAGCTCAATAATCACCACCTGCGGCTTATGCTCCGCAAGTAGCGCCGGTAACCGCGCGAGCCCGCCTGCGCTGGTGTCGCCACTGATAGAGGCATTGACCACCTGGTCATCGTAGCCTTGCTCCTTAAGCCGCTGCTGCAGCAAAGATGCCCATCCCAGACGGGTATCCAGGCCTAAAGCCGCGCTGATACTATCGCCGACGATCAAGATTGTTCCTGCAGCTGCATTCTGCGCTATACACATCAGGGCTAGAGCAGCACTTAAAAACCACGTACGCATTGGATTCTCCATGGGCGAAAGTATTCTCACCGCGCAGAACCTTAGCAAAGTGGTTCTCAGCGCGGAAGGCGAGTTAACCATCCTGCACCCCTTAAGCCTGGAACTGCGCAAAGGCGACAGCCTGGCCATCGTCGGCGCCTCCGGCTCGGGCAAATCCACCCTGCTCGGTTTGCTCGCAGGTCTGGACCTGCCGAGCCAGGGCGAAGTCATTCTGGCCGGGCATGCACTCAGCACCCTCGATGAAGATCAGCGTGCCCGCGTGCGCGCCGAACACGTTGGCTTCGTATTCCAGTCATTCCAATTGCTCGACAGCCTCAACGCACTGGAAAACGTCATGTTGCCGCTGGAGCTCGATGGCCGCAAAGACGCCCGCGAACAGGCGCGGCATTTGCTTGAACGGGTCGGCCTGGGCCAGCGCCTGAGCCATTCACCGCGCCAGTTGTCGGGCGGCGAGCAGCAACGCGTTGCCATCGCACGGGCCTTTGCCGCCAACCCGGACGTGCTGTTTGCCGACGAACCGACCGGTAACCTCGACAGCCACACGGGCGAGCGCATTACCGAGTTGCTGTTTGAGCTGAACAAAGAACAGGGCACCACACTGGTACTGGTGACCCATGACGAACGTCTGGCTCATCGCTGCCGACGCCTGATCCGTCTTGACGCCGGCCATCTGGTCGGCCCTCTGGAGCCTTGATGGCACGTTTGCCGCTGGTCCGTCTGCTCAGTCTCGCCCTGCGCCAACTCCTGCGTGATGCGCGCGCCGGTGAGTTACGCGTGCTGTTTTTTGCCGTACTGGTGGCCGTCGCCGCCAGCACCGCCATCGGTTACTTCGGCGCTCGCCTCAACGGCGCGATGGTTTTACGTGCCACCGAGTTTCTGGGGGCCGACCTTGTGCTCGAAGGCAGCTCACCGGCTCGCGAAGAGCAAATTCGCGTGGGCAACGAACTGGGACTCAAACACGCGCAAATCGTCGAGTTTTCCAGCGTAATTGCCACAGACAACGGTATTCAGCTGTCCAGCATCAAAGCCGCCGATGACGCCTACCCCCTGCGCGGCCAACTCAAAAGCGCGGCGCAGCCCTACGGCGAAGAACAACCCGGCGGCGGGCCTAAGTCCGGGCAAGCCTGGGTTGAGCCGCGGCTGTTGACTGCATTGGATCTCAAGGTCGGTGACGACATTGATGTCGGCTCAAAAACCGTCAAGATCACCCGTGTTCTGACCTACGAACCCGACCGTGCCGGTAACTTTTACAGCCTGACCCCACGGGTCCTGATCAATCTGGATGACCTGCAAGCGACCGGCATCGTACAGCCCGGCAGCCGGGTCAGCTTCCGCGAGCTATGGCGCGGCGAAGCACCGGCGCTACAGTCCTACCGTGACGTCATCCAGCCGGGCCTTGAAGCCAACCAGCGCTTGCTCGACGGGCGTGATGGCAACCAGCAAATCGGCGGCGCACTCGGCAAGGCCGAACGCTATCTGAATATGGCCAGCCTGGTAGCGGTATTGCTCGCCGGGGTGGCGGTTGCCCTGTCTGCAACCCGCTTTGCCAATCGGCGCTTTGATGCCAGCGCATTGCTGCGCTGCCTGGGCTTGTCCCGCCGCGAAACACTCTGGCTGTTCAGTCTGCAACTGGCGATGCTCGGGCTGCTGGCCAGCGTAACCGGCGCCCTGCTCGGCTGGCTGGCGCAACTGGGTTTGTTCGCTTTGCTGCACGACTTGCTCCCGGCGGATGTACCACCCGGTGGCGTGATGCCCGCACTGGCCGGCATGGGTACCGGGCTGGTCGCACTGGCCGGTTTCGCTCTACCGCCGCTGGCCGCCCTGGGCCGTGTGCCGCCGCTGCGCGTTTTGCGCCGTGACATTCTGCCAATCCCGGCCAGCACCTGGACGGTGTACGGGGCCGCCTTGCTCGCGCTGGGCCTGATCATGTGGCGCATGAGCCTGGACCTGGTGCTGACCTTCGCCCTGCTCGGCGGCGGCGTGATTGCCGCACTGATACTCGGCGGCCTGTTGCTGCTGGGCCTCAAGGGCCTTCGCCGTGGGCTGGCCCGTGCCTCCCTGCCTTGGCGTCTGGGCTTGGGCCAACTGCTGCGCCAGCCTCTGGCCGCAGCCGGTCAGGCCCTGGCGTTTGGTTTGATCCTGCTGTCGATGGCGCTGATTGCCTTGTTGCGCGGCGAACTGCTCGACACCTGGCAAAGCCAGTTGCCCAAAGATGCACCCAACTACTTTGCGCTGAATATCTTGCCCACTGACAAGGACGCCTTTGGTGCCCGCCTGCACGAACTCCAGGCCCAGGCTGCGCCGATCTACCCGGTGGTGCCGGGGCGCCTGATCAGCATCAATGGCGAGCCGGTGCAAGAAATCGTCACCAAAGACTCCAGCGGCGACAAGGCCGTACAGCGCGACCTGAGCCTGACTTGGGCCGCTGACCTGCCCGAAGGCAACGAGCTGACCGCAGGCCAGTGGTGGTCGGCGCAACCGCCACAGGGCGTGCCAGGGGTGTCAGTTGAAGCCAAAGTGGCCGAAAGCCTGAAACTCAAGCTGGGCGACCATCTTGTGTTTACGGTTGCCGGGGTTAACCGTGAGGCGCAAGTCACCAGTTTGCGCAGCATTAACTGGGACAATTTCCAGCCCAACTTCTTCATGATCTTCCAGCCTGGCACCCTGCAGGACTTGCCAACCACCTACCTCACCAGTTTTTACCTGGCCCCGGGTCACGACACGCAAATCATTGAGCTGTCGCGCAGCTTCCCGGCGGTGACCATCCTGCCTATTGATGCCTTGCTCGAACAGCTGCGCAGCATTCTGGCGCAAGTCACGATTGCCATTGAGTACGTGCTGTTGTTCGTTCTGGCGGCGGGGATGACAGTGCTGTTTTCCGGCCTGCAATCCACCCTCGACGAACGCATCCGCCAAGGTGCCTTGCTGCGGGCATTGGGAGCCGAACGGCAACTGCTGATCAAGGCTCGGCGCATCGAGTTCGGTTTGCTCGGTGCCACCAGCGGCTTGCTGGCTGCGGTGGGCGCAGAACTGGTCAGCCTGGTGCTGTACCGCTATGCCTTTGACCTGCCCTGGCACCCGCATCCATGGTTGTTGCTGTTGCCGTTACTCGGCGCCGTAATGGTTGGCGGCGCCGGAGTGTTTGGCACACGCCGCGCCCTCAATGCCAGCCCGCTGACAGTGCTGCGCGAGGGCTGATAGACTCGCGCCCTTCTCTGCCAACGGATTGACCATGAGCCGCTATCGACCACCCCGCCCTGCTGGCACCGCGCTGATCACCCCGGAAGGTGAAGCGCGGATGCGCGCCGAACTGCATGAGCTGTGGCATGTGCGCAGGCCACAGGTCACGCAATCGGTCAGCGAAGCAGCGGCACAAGGCGATCGCTCGGAAAACGCTGAATACACTTATGGCAAAAAGATGCTGCGCGAGATCGACAGCCGCGTGCGCTTTCTCACCAAACGCCTTGAAAGCCTGAAAGTGGTCAGCGAAAAACCCGGCGACCCGAACAAAGTATATTTCGGCGCCTGGGTCACGATTGAAGATGAAGACGGCAAACAGTCACGCTACCGCATCGTCGGCCCCGATGAGCTGGACCTTAAACAGGGCCTGATCAGCATCGACTCGCCCCTGGCCCGCGCCTTGATTGGCAAAGCGCTGGATGCCGAAGTTCGGGTACAAACGCCGACCGGCGAACAGTGCGTGTATATCGTGGCTATTGAGTACCCCTGATTAACAGCACCGCTGTTTATCCGGGGCGTTTCTTACAAACAGCGTGGCAGTTGTCTCATTGAGCGTTGAGCCCACGAAACTAAGCTGAGGACTACAAACCACTTACATTATTTAATGGAATAAATTAATGACACTTTTAACCCGCCTCTTCGCAGCACTTTCATTGAGTGTGCTCGTCATCACCCCCGCAACAGCAAGCGCAAGCAGCTCCGACTGGACTGAGGCTGAGATAAAACGGCTACCAGGCAAGGGGCCCTATCTTTACAAAGACTGCATCACACCGTTTAGCGGGCATTGGGTGCCAACATTGCCGTTTCGTTCGACTTACTCGACGGCAGAAGAACTCATGGCCAACTCGAATTTTGAACAGTGCGTGAAGTTTGGATGGTCGTCTTATCACCAGTTTGAAACTTGATCCGTTTCAGCTTTACCTGTTAAGCAAAGCTGATGGCGACCCTGTTCATTAACGCAACGTGATTAAACCCTGGCGTGACACGCGTATAAGGTTGCGAATGACCAACTCGGCATTTTCGCTTGAAGGCGACTGAATCACTGCCAGGTCAAAACTGTCGGCGGCAAAACGCGTCAGCTCGTCGCCGACCTCAACAAACTGAATCAAAAACGCTGAAGTTTGCCCTTTGCGACGCGGCCAGCCGTCCAGATAACGCAGCAGCGTTGGCTGATGTTTACCGCCCAGGAGGATTTTTGGGTTGCGCGAAGTCTGATTGGCCGTGATCGGCGCTAGACGAACGAAAGGACGTGGTTGACTCATGTATCGGTTCTCCGCCTCAAGGTTCTGCGTGGCAGGTGAGAGGCAACACCGAACCAGCGCTTTAGCGGTATTTCGAGCGTCTTTTGACACCCTGGCGCCCCGCAAGTAGCTGTTTAAATCGGCGCAAGAAACATCCTAGATAAAGCCGGTTACAACTGTCAAGAATCATATGCTGCGAAAACCCCGTACCAGATGCCCCCATGAATTAATGCACGCTTAGATGAAGAATGCGTCTGCGCCAAGTTGAATTCGATCATTTGAAACCCCGCCGTCATAATCCCTTGTTACGCTGCCGCCGAAAATGTTTTGTAACAGTTAACAGGACTCCGTAATGAGCGACGAAAAAGACAAGGACACCCAACTCCCTGCCGATGCCAGCCGCCGTCGCTTCCTCGCCGGAGCAGCCGCGCTCGGTGTCGGTGCGGCGACCTTAAACGTGTACGCAAACACCCCGCATGACACCCCCGTCGCGGCTGAACCGCTGACCCCTACCGAGCTGGACAAAAAACTCCACGAACAGGTGAAAACCATCGTGGTGATTTACGCCGAGAACCGCAGTTTCAACAACTTGTTCGCCAACTTCCCCGGCGTCGAAAAACCCTTGTCGGCGCTCAAGCCTGCGGACTATCAGCAGCGCGACCGCGATGGCAGCCTGCTCAACACCCTGCCACCGGCCTGGGGCGGCGTCTTGCAGGTAGGCCCGCAAACGGTTGACGGTGTCACGTATCCACAAGGCGTGCAGTTCCAGGAAAATCTGCCCAACGCACCTTTCGCTCTCAAAGGCCCGAATCAGGAAGACCTGCCGTTGAGCCTGGTGACCCGTGACCTGTGGCACGTGTTTTATCAAAACCAAATGCAAATCAACGACGGCAAAAATGACCAGTTTGTGGCCTGGGGCGACTCCGGTGGTTTGCCCATGGGCCACTACGCGCAGTCGCAATATTCCCTGCGCTTGTGGGATGTCGCCCGTGAATTCGTACTATGTGACAACTTCTTCCAGGGCGCTTTTGGCGGCTCGTTCCTCAACCACCAGTACTTGATCAGTGCCGCCGTGCCGGTTTACCCGGACGCCGCCAACTCTGTGGCCAAGAGTCAGATCGCGACCCTGCAAGGCGACGACCCCAAAGGCACGCGTCTCAAGCCGCTGGATAAATCCCCAGAAAGCGCCATGACCGGCGCCCCGCAGTTTGGCCCCAGCGCGATTACGCCTGACGGCTACGCGGTCAACACCATGGCCCCGCCCTACTGGCCGACCTGGATACGTGACCCCGAGCGCCCGGACTACTCCAAGCCCGACCTGCCCAGCGTGTTGGTGCCGCAAAACCATGAACACATTGGCGACAAACTGAGCAAAAAGAACATCGACTGGGCCTGGTACGCCGGTGCCTGGCAAGCCACGCTCGACGAGTACAAAGACTCCGGCGGTATCCCCAAGATCCCGAACTTCCAGTACCACCATCAGCCGTTCAACTACTTCACCCGTCAAGGCCCGGAACACCCGGCTGAGCGCAGCAAACGCCTGCGTGATGGCGGCCTGGGCGACGAAAGCAGCAGCAACCGCTTCCTCGCCGATGCCGAAGCCGGCAAGCTGCCAGCCGTGTCGTTCTACAAACCTCAGGGTAACCTCAACCTGCACGCCGGTTATGCCGACGTGGCGGCGGGAGACCGGCACCTGGACCGCGTACTCAAAGTGCTGCGCAACAGCCCGCAATGGGAAAACATGGTCATCGTGCTGACCGTGGACGAAAACGGCGGCTGGTGGGACCACATTGCGCCGCCCAAGGGCGATCGCTGGGGCCCGGGCACACGCATCCCGGCGTTGGTGGTGTCACCGTTTGCGCGCAAAGGCACGGTCGACCACACGGTCTATGACACGGCGTCGGTCCTGCGCTTGATCACCCGCGTGCACCAACTGGAAACCCTCGACGGCCTTAAACACCGTGACGATGCCATGAAAGCCCGCGGCCAAACGCCCATGGGCGATATGACCAACGCGCTGATGTTCTGAAGCTGACCCGCCACACACAAAAAATCCGCAGCCCTTGTACCGGGCTGCGGATTTTTTATGGCCAGCGAAAAGCTCGCGATTAGCCAGCGATGGCCCGATCAGCCGAGAGTTTGCCAGCACCTTCAAGCAACACCGCCAGCGTGCCGCCGAGCAAGGCCAGGGCAAACTCATAGCCGTTGTTGGCCATAAACAGCCCGTTGTGGATGTGCACCGAGAAAATGGCCACCAACAAAGTGAACGACAAGCCCAAGGCCGCCGGGCGTGCCAGCAAACCGATAATCAAGGCCAGCCCGCCAAAGAACTCAGTCCCGCCCGACAACAGTGCCATCAAGGTGCCCGGTGCCAGACCGATGCTTTCCATCCATTGTGCGGTGCCCGCCAGGCCGCCCCCACCAAACCAGCCAAAAAGCTTTTGCGAGCCATGGGCCGCGAAGATGATGCCGACAAACACCCTCAGCACGGTTAAGCCGTAGCCAGCACGGGTGGCGAGAACAGTCTGGATCAATTTGCTCATGGTGCGTTCCTTCAAATCAGGTGGGGAATGGACGCCATATTAATCAGTTTTTATCATGTTAAAAGTCGAATAAACCCCGAATTACAATCGAATTATTCGATTACTTGCGAGAAGCAACCCGCCCTGCTGCCGGCTCCAAAGAGTCGCGCTCGCGGTCGAATGCCAAATAGTATTTATTCACGCTATTAACATAGCTGACGGCGCTCATGCCCATCTGCTCCATGGCAATACGCTCTACCTGAAAAAACCATTGATTGGGGTTCAAACCCCGGCGCTTGGCCTCCGCCCGCATGGCCTGCACCCGCTCAGGGCCCATGTTGTAAGCCGCCAGCACAAAGGCCATGCGCTCACGTTCATTGAGTTTAGGGCTGGAAAAAAATTTACGGCGGATCATCGATAAGTACTTGGCACCGGCCTGCACATTGTTATCGACATTCTTGATGTCATTGACCCCGACCCGCTGTGCCGCCGAAGGGGTAATTTGTAGCAGCCCCGTCGCGCCACCCGAGCCTCGTGCTCCGGGGTCCAGGGCAGATTCCTTGAAGGCCAGCGCGGCCAGGTTCAGCCAGTCCATACCCTGTTGCCGTGCATGTTTTTGCAGCACCGGGCGCAGTTTTTCAAGTTTTTGCCGGTCCGTTTTGGCCAACGGGTAATGCACCCGGTACAAGCCTCGGTAAACCTTCTCAAACGCCAGATCCTGATTGGACGGGGCTTTATAACTGGCCAGGAACTTGTCGACACTGGCGTGCAACATGGCCGCATCGCGGCGTACAAACCAGCGCATCGCGGCCGGCTCGCTAATCAACACCTGGCGGTCAAAACGCAGCTTGGGCATCAGCGTGGCCCAACGCTCGGCAATCGGCTTTTCGACAATGGTCAGATGAAAGATCCCGGCCTGGACCATCTCCAGTACATCTTCCACTGCAAGGCTCGGGTCGACCCACTCCACCTTCACCGGGGGCAATTTGCGCAGCGCGAGCTTTTGATTGATCAGGCTGATGGACTCACCGGCCGCGCTGCCGGTGGTCAATGCCACTGTGCGCCCGGACAGTTGTTCAAACCGGGTAAAACGCCGCTCGCCCTTCTTCCCGACCAGCAACAACGGCACCCGATCGACCACAGGATCACTCGGGCTCACCGCATGGCTGGGCTTGACGTCCAGCAACTCACCCGGCGCCATCAAGTCGCCTTCGCCACGCATGAGCGCACCGAGTAACTGATCCTTGGCCTTGGGAATGATCTTGAGGGTGATTTCGTGCCCGTCGCGGGCGCTGGCATTCAGGTATTGCTCGAAAGCGCGCAGGCGATGGTATTCAACACCGATGTCCTGGCCCTGCACTTCGCCGGAGCTGTTGCGGCTTTGATTCACTAGCACACGCAACACCTGACTGCTGCGAATCTGCGCCAGATCGCGGACCTGGCTTGGCTGCCCGACTTGCAGAGGCCCAGCCAATCGCGCCATTGCCGGGAGCGGCAACAGCAACAGGCACAGCGCAATCAATAACGTAGGTCTCGTCATCCGTTCTCCGGAAAGAATACAGTCCCGCGCCGCATCGGATTACCCGACAATCGGTCACCCCATTGGGGGAATTTCAGCGCTGGAAACAGAGCGCAATACAGCCAATGCACCCTGAAATGAAAAAGGCATTGCGTTGTTGCGGCATTCAAAGACAACCATAACCGTCTGTAGTTCTTGGTTTTTCTTATAAAACTACAGCTCTGATATGCTTCACGGCCTGTGGCCTGAGGTAGAACCATGCAACTCATCGATATCGGCGTCAACCTGACCAACTCCAGTTTCGACGGCAAGCACCAAGCCGTACTGGACCGTGCGTACGCTGCTGGCGTCGCCCAACTGGTCCTCACCGGCACCAGCGTTGAAGGCAGCGAACAGGCCTTGCAACTGTGCCGTGAACTGGACGAAAACGGCCAACGGCTGTTCGCCACGGCGGGCATTCACCCGCATTCGGCCAGCGACTGGAACGGCGACAGCGCCCAGCGCCTGCGCGCGTTGCTCAAAGAGCCGAACGTGCGAGCCGTGGGCGAATGCGGGCTGGACTTCAACCGCGACTTCTCGCCGCGTGCACAACAAGAGAAAGTGCTTGAAGAGCACTTGGCGCTGGCCGTGGAGCTGCAATTGCCCGTCTTCCTGCACGAGCGCGACGCCAACCAGCGTCTGCTGGAAATCCTGCGCAATTACCGCGACCACCTGCCGGCAGCGGTTGTGCACTGTTTTACCGGCGAGCAGCGGGCATTGTTCAGCTACCTCGACCTGGACCTGCACATCGGCATTACCGGCTGGATTTGTGACGAGCGCCGCGGCACCCACCTGCACCCGCTGGTCCGCGACATCCCGCGCGGTCGCTTAATGCTTGAGAGCGATGCGCCGTACCTGCTTCCGCGCACCTTGCGCCCCAAGCCCAAAAGTGGCCGTAACGAGCCGGCTTATCTGCCCGAAGTGCTGCGCGAAGTGGCCGTGCACCGCGCCGAATCCGAAGACGACCTGGCCGCCCACACCACCGCCTGCGCCCGGGCATTCTTCAGGTTGCCGGCGCCGGACGCATAACCCAAATCTGTAGGAGCGAGCTTGCCTCGCGATCTTTTGATCTTCCCAAGCCGGGTCCTCCTTGTATCGGACAGCTTGACCCATATCAACATTGTCTTCATAAAGTAGCGGCACAATGATGGCACCTTGCCAATATTGTGTTCGCCACATCAGAGAAGACCTTCCATGGGTGCCTGGCTTAGCAACATCTCGCTTAAATACAAATTCTGGGCTGTGAATGCGGTGGCCTTCGTCACCACGTTGCTGCTGGTGCTGTACGCCGTTCAACTCGAACAGCAATCACGCAGCAACGCCGCCCACGCCAATGCCAAGGCTCAGGCGCACCTGCTCAGCGTGTGGCCGGCCAATCAGCCACTGCCCGAAGCCCAAGACCTGCTGCTACTGGTGCCCAATACCGTGCCGACCGTCAACGGTCAGGCGTTGCCGCAATTAAGCGACGCCAACGGCTGGGTATCGCTCAATCACATGCCTTTGTTCGGGCAAAACCCGCTGTCCGGGGCAGAGGTGGTCAGCCGCGAGAATGGTCAGAAGGTCGCCGTGCTGGCCTATGCGCCCAGCCTGGCGCAAGTGTTCGTCGAGCGTTTGCCCAATTATGCAGCGGCCGTCCTGGTGCTGATGCTGGCCATGCTCTGCGCTTCTCAATTGTTGATTCGTTTTCTGCTCAGCCAGCTCAACACCCTCAAGGATGTGATGCTGCATGTCGAAAAAACCGGCGATTTGTCGGCCCGTGTGCCGTTGGCCTGCAACGATGAGGTCGGCCAGATGGCCAGCGCCTTCAATGCCATGCAGGCCGGTTATCAGCGGGTGGTCAACACCGTGGCAGACACCGCCGCGCAACTGGATGCCGGGGCCGCGCGCCTGGCCAGCAGCATGAACGAAGTGCAACACGGCATGCTCGGCCAGCAAAGCGAGACGGACCAGGCCGCCACGGCCATCAATGAGATGACTGCCACAGTCCATCACATCGCTCAGCACGCAGGTGCCACCCGTGATTTGTCGCAAACCGCCGACGACCTGGCCGGCAGCGGGCAGCAAGTGGTCAGCCGCGTGCAAACCTCCATTGCCAACCTGTCCGATGGCGTGCAAAAAACCGCCGAGATGATTCAGCAACTGGCCCAGGACAGCCAGCAGATCAATAGCGTGGTCAGTGTGATCCACAGCATCGCTGAACAAACCAACCTGCTGGCGCTCAACGCCGCCATCGAGGCCGCCCGTGCGGGCGACATGGGCCGTGGCTTTGCCGTGGTGGCCGACGAAGTGCGGCACTTGGCCAAGCGCGTGCAAACCTCCACTGACGAAATCACCACGATGGTTTCAGCCTTGCAGGCCGGCACCCGGGATGCCGTGGACTTTATGCAAGAGAGCTCGTTCAAGGCCGATGATTGCGTGCAACAGGCTCAGGAAGCAGGCGCAGCCTTGGCCGAGATCACCCACGCGGTGGCGCAAATGCGCGAAAGCAATACGCAAATCGCGGTCGCGGCCGAGCAGCAAAGCCAGGTGGCCGAAGAAATGAACCGCGCCGTGGTCAGTATCCGTGATGTCACTGAAGACACCGTGCAACAAACCGTCGATTCGGCAACCACCAGCAATCAGTTGGCGACCCTGGCCGGAGAGCTGAACCGGGCCATTGGTCAGTTAAAGCTATAAGGCCTATAGCCAGAGTTGATTCGCCGTTCACCGAGCTCGCCCCTATTCTTGGCTCATCCGGTTCAGACAAGACTGAACCCTTGAACCAAGGAGAGAAATCATGGGCAAACGTCATCCTGATCTACCCGCCTGGCAATGGCGCTCTAACCCACAAGGCACCCACAGTGCCAGCCATCAGGCGCTGAGCCTGCTGGCTGTGGCGATGATGGTGTTGGCGTTCCTGCTATTGGCTACCGGCGTGTTCAGCAACAACGCCTCAAGCGCGGTGATTGGCCTGGTGGCGCTGTTTGCGGGCATGGCCATTCAGCGCCAGAGCCGCCAGCTGGATGCCAAGGCTCAGCAAGCACAGCGCAGCAAAACGTTTTAACCGAAGATGGCGACGGTCTGGCGACTGATTGCAATCAGTTCGCCATTGGGCGCCCACAGATTGGCTGCCACATGGCCGTAGCCGTCACGGGCATGTTCGATCACCGCCAGGTATTTGCACCAGTCCAGGGTGTTGGCGGCGGGCAGCGGCTGCACAAACTCCACCGTCCAGGTCAGCGTGCTGCCCGCCGTGGGTTTGTTGAGCAACGGCAACAACGCCGGCGGCCAGGTGTCGATCAACGCCAGCAAGTGGGTTTCTGTGAGCGGTTGCTTTGCCACCTCACCAGCAAAACGCACCCAACCGCCCATTTCACGTGTGCCCCGCCCGGTAAACGGAATGGCGCCCACGGCAAACGCCATCGACAAGTGCCGCATGAATTCCGGAGTCACCCCTTTGATGTAGGGCAATAGCGGGCATTGCTCTGGGGCTTTCATGTCAGGGGCAGGCAAGCTGTCCACCTTCACCGCAGACTCGCGGGCGCCACCAAAGCTGCCTTGCACCAGAGTCACCACCTGGCCGTTTTGCACGGCCCGGCCCAGCACCTGGCTCACCGCCTTGCCTTCGCGGAGCACCTCGACTTCAAAACTCACCGGCACACCCGGCTCGGCGGGCCCGACAAACGTCACCGCCAATGAGCGCAACGCACGCTCGCTGGACACTTGAGCGCGCATGGCTTCGTACTGCAACGCCACCATCAGCCCACCAAAACTGGCCCGCCCCTGCCCCCAATCTTCAGTGATGGTCACATCCAGGGGGTTTTTACGTACAGCGTCGACCAATTCAGAAAACTGCATACACACCTCAACGCTGAACAATAGGCCGTGATACTACTGACCCGCCCGCCTCGGCACAGCGCCTATATGCGCCAAATGAAGCAGTGAAAAACACAAATCCGTAGGAGCTGCCGAGGCACGAAGGCTGCGATCTTTTAAAGATCAAAAGATCGCGAGGCAAGCTCGCTCCTACAGAGGTGCTTAGCGCAATTTGGCCAACACCCGGTCCGCGCGTTTCTCGCCTCGGGCCAAGGTGGCGCGCCATTGCTCAACGCACGGTTGCAGATCGGGCTGTTGCTCTGCCTGAGCGAGCCACTGCCAGGCGTCATGCCATTCACCCAAGGCCTTTTGCGCGTCTTTCAGGTGTTTCATCACGGCCTTGGGCACGCGGTCCAGCTCGGGATAGGCCTCGGCGCCATAACGCACACGCTTGATCAACAATCGGACCTTATGCCGGTCGTGGGCCGGGTCTTTCAGGGCTTTGTGCAGCGCCTGCCATTGCTTGGCCAAAATCGCCTCAATGCGTTGGCGCAACCCGCGCAACAAGCGCTCGCGCTCGCTGGCGCGCAAAAAGCGTGGGAACGCCTCGAGGATCATCAGCAATTGCGACAGCTCAGTACTGGCCGCCACCCGCGGGTAGCTGCCGGCCAATTGGGTTAACCGGCGCTTGGCCAAGGTCGGGTGGCCCTGTTGCTCCAGGTGCGCCGCCAACACTTCAAGGTCACGCAGCGGGGTTGTCAAAACGCCGACCTGCGAGGCCGACATTTCAAGCTGGACCACGCCCGGCAACCCCCGCAGCGGACGTAACAGGCTGCGCAAACGACGGACCGTGGTGCGCAGGTCATGCAGTGCTTCAGGATCGGTTTGGGCCTCTAAACGCGCCTGGCAGGCCAACAACTTGACCTCCAGGCGCAAGCAGTTAGCTACGATCCGATTAACCAAATCAGACATCCTTACTCTCCCTCGTCAGGTTGGCGCCTCAACGCCCGGCGCGGGACTCCTGGATATAGAAGCGCGCCTTCTCGGCCTTGGTCGTGCAGCCTTCAAAGGCCTCGAATTGTTGCTGAGTTTTCGCCGCCGTCAGCAAAGACAGGGCTTTGGAATAGCTGACCGTACCGGCAAAGCCTTCGGCCTTGGCCAGGTCCAGTTCGTGCCAGGCCGCGTCCAGCTGCGTGCCGCAACTGTCACGATAAACCTTCTTGCCCGCGCAACCGACCAAAGCAATCGCCATTAATGGCACACAGATCCAAGCTTTCATGGGGCAAATCCTCAAATAATTGTTCAGTGCTAAGACGGGCAACCGGCCTAAAAGTGCCGTAACGCAAAACGTCGTGGAGCAAGACTAGCTCGCCAAACCGCTTTGAGCTGTCACTGACTCACACAAAAAGGCATTGTAAGCACTTGTCGTGCAAAGGACCGGCTCATGAAGAAACGTATTGCACTGGTATTGGGCTCCGGAGGCGCGCGGGGCTATGCCCACATCGGGGTCATTGAAGAGCTTGAAAGCCGGGGTTACGAGATTGCCTGCATTGCAGGTTGTTCGATGGGCGCCGTGGTGGGCGGGATTTATGCCGCCGGCAAGCTTGACCAGTACCGCGACTGGATTCAAAGCCTGGATTATCTGGATGTACTGCGTCTGGTGGACGTGAGTTTCCGCCTCGGGGCCATTCGTGGCGAGAGAGTCTTCGGGCAAATTCGCAACATTGTCGGCGAGATCAATATTGAAGACCTGCGCATCCCTTATACCGCCGTCGCCACCGACCTGACCCACCAGCAGGAAATCTGGTTTCAAGAAGGCTGCCTGCACCAGGCCATGCGCGCCTCGGCGGCCATCCCCAGCCTGTTTACCCCGGTGATGCAGGGCAATCGCATGCTGGTCGATGGCGGTTTGCTGAACCCGCTGCCCATCGTCCCGGTGGTGTCCAGCCACTGCGACCTGATTGTCGCCGTCAACCTCAACTCCACCACGCAAAACCATTACCAGCTCCCGGTGATCCCGCGTCCGGCGGCCTTTAAAGGCCGGTTTAACAACCTGATGAATTCGCTGGGCTCGCACATTCCGTTTCGCACCCGCCAGGCAGAGCACCTGCTCGACCTTGAACAGGAGATGCTCAAGCCTGCCACCGAACCAGAAGCCGAAGTGCCCTTTAATCCCTGGATCGACTCAGCGACCCCCAAGCCTGCGCCCACCCTTGGGGCCAACACGCAAGGCGCGCCAAAGTCCGCCACGGGTTCAGTCATCATCGACAACGTCGGCCCGGCGTCGCTGCTGGATCTGATCAACCAGAGCTTCGAGGTGATGCAGACCTCTTTGGCGCAGTACAAAATCGCCGGATACCCGCCGGATATTTTGATCAACGTGCCAAAACGGGTGTGCCGCTTCTTTGAGTTTTACAAGGCCGCCGAACTGATCGCCCTAGGCCGGGAAATTGCCAAAGACACGCTGGACCGCTATGAAGCTGACCAGCGCTCGCAACCCTGACGCGGCGTCAGCTCAACAGCCGGTAGCCCACACCGGCCTCGGTGGCGATAAAACGCGGCGAGGTCGGATCATCGGCCAGTTTTTGCCGTAAATGCCCGATCACGATCCGCAGATAATGGCTGTTCTCGACATGGCTCGGGCCCCAGATGTCCTTGAGCAATTGCTGCTGGGTAATTACCCGCCCCGGATGGCTCGCCAGTTGCGCCAGCACCGCGTATTCCTTGCGGGTCAGGCCCACTTCTACGCCGTCGAGCAGCACCCGGCGAAACGCCAGATCAATGATCAAGGGGCCCAGTTCAACTGCCGCTTGCCGGGTTTCTCCGCTGGGAGCCTGACGCAACAAGGCGCGGATGCGCGCCAAAAACTCCTGAATGCCAAACGGCTTGGTCACGTAGTCATTGGCGCCACCGTCCAGCGCCTGGACTTTTTGCGCTTCGCTGGCGCGCACTGACAACACCAGCACCGGCGCCGTCGACCACTCGCGAAACTCGCATAACACCTGCTGGCCGTCCATGTCCGGCAAGCCGAGGTCGAGCACCATGACGTCCGGTTTGTTCAACGCCGCCTGGCTCAAGCCTTCGGCTCCGGTCGCCGCCTCAAGCACGGTGTAGCCCTGGGACACCAGGCTGATGCGCAAAAACTTGCGGATCTGAGGTTCGTCATCAATGACCAAAATCGTCGCAGGCTGGCTCATGGCAATTCATCGCAACAAAAGTAGGGCCAAAGAGTATCAGTCTTCACGCTCCGCCTCTTCCTGATCCATGGCCGGTTGATCGCGCAGCGGCAAATACAGGGTGATACAGGTGCCTTGCCCGTCGATGCCTTCAGCCACAGTGATGCGCCCGCCATGGGCGCCGACCATGCCCAGGCAGATGGCCAGGCCAAGCCCGGTGCCCTGCCCGCCTCGGTCACCACGGGCAGCGGTATAAAACATGTCAAAAATCTTGGCGCGGTCCTCTTCGGGAATGCCCGGCCCTTGATCACTCACCGCAAACCACAGCTCAGCGTCTTGCGCCCCGGCGCTCAGGCGCAGCTGCCCATGGGGCGGAGAAAAGCGTGCAGCGTTCTCCAGCACATTGACCAAGGCCTGTTCGATCAACGCCGCATGCACATGCAACAGCGGCAGTTGCGGCGGCACCTCCACTTGCACCTGCAACGGCGCCAGTACAGCGCGCAGCCGGTTCAAGGCACTGCCCACGATGTCGGCGGGTGACACCCAGTCACGGGCCAGTTTCAAGGCACCGTGGCCCAGGCGGGTCATGTCCAGCAGGTTCTGGATGTAGCGATCCAGACGCTCAGCCTCATCGCGGGTGCCTTCGAGCAACTCACGTCGATCTTCCAGCGCGATAGCCTCGCCTAGCGCCAGCAGCGTGTCGATGCTGCCGCGCATGGTGGTCAGCGGGGTGCGCAAGTCATGGGACACCGACGCCAGCAAGGCGCTGCGCAGTTGCTCGGTTTCGCCATGCAGGCGCGCCGCTTCCAGGTCTTGCGCCAACCGCGCACGGGCCAGCGCCTGGGCCAGCGGTTGACTCAAGGCCATCAACAGGCGCCGACGTTGGCCACTGAGGGTTTGCCCGTCTTTGGGGCTGACGCCCAGCAAGGCCAGCGGCCCTTCTTCAGCGCTGATCGGCCACCACCACCAATTGCCCATGGGCAACGTGCCCGTGCCTTTGCCTGCCGGTTGAAGGTGCGCCCAGGCCCAGTCCGCAGCGGCGCGCTCGGCTTCGTTGAAATGCAAAGGGCCACCGGTTTCGATGGTCCAGTCGCCGTTGTCATCGCGCTTGAGCAGGCACATGTTAAGTTCTTTCCAGCCACTCAAATGCTGGGCGGCGGCATTGATGACCGCCTGGCGATCCGTGGCGGCGGTGAGCTTGCGCGACAAGTCGAGCAACTGCGTGGTTTCTTCCTGGGTGTCGCGCAAGGCCTGTAGTTGTCGACGCTGGCGCGCGGCCAGGTTACCGGTGAGGGCCGCCATCAACAAAAAGAACAACAGCGTGAGCACGTCTTCTTCGCGCTGGATGCTGAACGAGAAATTGGGCGGGATAAACAGAAAGTCATAAGCCAGAAATGACATCGCCGCACAGGCCAGCGCTGGCCCAAGGCTGCTGCGCACCGCCACCAGCAACACCGCCGCAAGGAACACCAGAGAGATGTTGGGCAGCGCCAGCACACTGGAAACCCCCCAGGCCAAGGCGCTGGCAAGCACCGTGGCCACCAGCGCCAGACCATAGTCAAACCACACCAGCGTGTGCTTGCCACGGGTCACCACGGGCGCGGGCGATTGCTCGTGATCGAGCACGTTGATTTCCAGGCCATGGGCATCGCGCAGCAAGCGTGCGGCCAGCCCGCCGCCAAACATCCGGCGGCGCCAGGTCAACCGCGACTGGCCCACCAGCAGCAGACTGGCCCGACGCTCGCTGGCGTGCTGAATCAAGGTTTTGGCCACCTCGCCCGCTCGCAGCAACACCACTTCGCCGCCCAGGCGCTCGGCCAATTGCTGAGCACTCTGCAGGCGCAAACGCGATTGCTCGTCACGCACCGTGCCGTTGTCCACATGCACCAGGCTCCAGGGCAAATGCCGCCGCTCTGCGACCCGGCTGGCATGGCGGACCAAACGCTCGGCATGCACATCACCGTCCACGCCCACCAACAGCCGCCCACGCAGCGCCGGGGCCGATTGCCCTTGCTGGCGATAGCCTTTGTCCAGCTCATCGTCGACGTACACGGCGGCGGTCTGCATCGCCAGTTCGCGCAGGGCATTGAGGTTGGTCTGGGAGAAAAACGCATCGATGGCCGCACGGGCCTGCTCAGGCACATAGACTTTGCCTTCGCGCAGCCGCTCCAGCAGCTCACGGGGTGGCAGGTCGATCAGCAGCAGCTCATAGGCTTCCTGGACGATCCAGTCGGGCACCGTTTCACGCACTTGCACCCCGGTGATACCGCGCACCTGGTCGTTGAGGCTTTCGAGATGTTGAACGTTGACCGTGGTGTAGACGTCGATGCCCGCTGCCAGCAGTTCCTGCACGTCTTGCCAGCGCTTGGCATGGCGGCTGCCGGGGGCATTGCTGTGCGCCAGTTCATCGACCAGCACCAGCTTGGGCTTGGCCGCGAGCAGCCCATCGAGGTCCATTTCTTCAAGCTGCACGCCGCGGTACTCCGAGCGCAACATGGCCAGTTGGGGCAAGCCGTTGAGCAACACTTCGGTTTCAGCACGGCCATGGGTTTCGACCACCCCGGCCAACAACGTGACCCCTTGACGCAATTGGGTGTGCGCGGCCTGCAGCATGGCGTACGTTTTGCCAACGCCGGGGGCCGCGCCCAAGAACACTTTGAGCCGGCCACGGCCTGCGCGTGGCAAGTCAGCTAACAACGCATCGGCGCGACCGGAATGGCTCATGGGTTTGTCCTGATGAATACCTGAAACTGCAGGAGCGAGCTTTTAAAGTTCGCTCCTTCAGGAGATTTACTGCAACTGCGCCAACGCCTGGTTCAGCAACAGCACATTGACCACCGGCGGGCCTATCAACGGTTGTTCGATGTGTTGTTCAAGCAACTGTTCAACCGTTTGTACCGGCAAGTGCCGAGCCGCTGCAACCCGTACCAGTTGATAGCGAATTGCCTCCGGTGGCAAGTGCGGGTCCAGACCGCTGCCCGACGTGGTCAGCATGGCCATCGGCACCGGGCCCTGGTCCGGCATGGCAAGCTGCGCTGCACTCTCCTTGACCCGTGTGGCCAGGGCCGGGTTGCTCGGCGCCAGGTTGCTCGCCGAGCTCGACACCGTGGCAAACGCGCCCGCCGAAGGCCGTGGGTGGAACCAGTCATCACCGGTAAAGTCTTGCGCAATCAATGCTGAGCCCTTGACCTGCCCAGTGCTGTCACGCACCAGGCTGCCGTTGGCTTGTTGCGGGAACGCCACTTGGGCGATCCCGGTCACGACCAGCGGGTAAGCCACGCCGGTAATGACGGTCATCAACAGCATCAGGCTCAAGGCCGGACGTAATAAATTTGCCATGATCAATCCCTCCGAAAACGCTTAAACCAAGTGCAGCGCAGTGAGCAGCATGTCGATCAGCTTGATGCCGATAAACGGCACCACCAGCCCGCCCACGCCATAGATCAGCAAATTGCGACGCAGCAGGTGTGCAGCGCTGGCCGCCTGTACCCGCACCCCGCGCAGGGCCAAGGGGATCAACACCACGATGATCAGCGCGTTGAACACGATGGCCGAAAGAATCGCGCTCTGCGGGCTGGCCAGGTGCATGATGTTGAGCACGCCCAACTGCGGGTAGATCGAGGCAAACAGCGCCGGCAGTATCGCGAAGTATTTGGCCACGTCGTTGGCGATCGAAAAGGTCGTCAGCGCGCCTCGCGTCACCAGCAGTTCCTTACCGATTTGCACCACGTCCAGCAGCTTGGTCGGGTCGCTATCGAGGTCAACCATGTTGGCCGCTTCACGCGCCGCCTGAGTGCCGTCGTTCATCGCCATGCCCACGTCAGCCTGAGCCAGCGCCGGGGCGTCGTTGGCGCCGTCGCCGCACATCGCTACCAAGCGGCCGTCGTTTTGCTCGTGGCGAATGCGCGCCAGTTTTTTCTCAGGCGTGGCCTCGGCCAGCACATCATCCACCCCGGCTTCGGCTGCGATTGCGGCGGCGGTCAACGGGTTGTCGCCGGTCACCATCACGGTCCGAATGCCCAGCTTGCGCAGTTCGGCAAAGCGCTCGCGAATACCGGGTTTGACCACGTCCTTGAGGTGGATCGCGCCGAGCAAGCGGCCCTGGCCACAGACCAGCAACGGGGTGCCGCCACTTTGTGCGATTTTGTCGATTTCACGGGACAACGCAGGCAGCACTTCGTGACGTTTCATACCAACAAACGCCAGCACCGAATCCACCGCGCCTTTTCGGTACACCCGGCCGTGGTAGTCGATACCCGACAAGCGTGTTTCGGCGGTAAACGGCACCGCTGTGAATTCCTCGGCCGCAGGCTCAGTGAAGCTGTGCAAGCCGCGAATGAATTCGACGATGGACTTGCCTTCTGCTGTGTCGTCCGCCAGCGAAGCACGCAGCGCCCCTTCGGCCAGCTCTTTGGCGGTCACACCGGGTGAGGCATACAGAGCGGCGCAACGGCGATTACCAAAGGTGATGGTGCCGGTCTTGTCGAGCATCAGTACATGCACGTCACCCGCCGCTTCAACCGCACGACCCGATTTGGCGATCACGTTAAGGCGCACCAGACGGTCCATACCGGCGATACCGATGGCGGACAGCAAGCCACCAATGGTGGTCGGGATCAGCGTGACCAACAGTGCCACCAGAAACACCAGCGGCAGGCTGCCACCGGCATAGAAGGCAAACGGTTGCAGGGTCACCACCACGATCAGGAAGATCAGGGTCAGACCGATCAGCAGAATATCCAGGGCGATTTCGTTCGGGGTTTTCTGCCGCTTGGCGCCTTCAACCAAGGCAATCATGCGGTCCAGGGTCGACTCGCCGGGGTTGGTGCTGATGCGCACCAGCAGCCAGTCCGACACCAACCGAGTGTTGCCGGTGACCGCCGAGCGATCCCCGCCCGACTCACGAATCACCGGCGCAGACTCGCCGGTAATCGCGGCCTCGTTGACGGCGGCAATCCCTTCGATCACCTCGCCGTCACCGGGGATCATCTCCCCGGCCTCAACGCGCACCACATCACCTTTGCGCAGGCGGGTGGCCGGCACGATTTCAAAGCTGCCCGTGGTGGTCCGGCGGCGTGCACTCAAGCCCTCGCTCCCGGCCTTGAGGCTGTCGGCACGGGCTTTACCGCGGCCTTCGGCCAGGGCTTCGGCAAAGTTGGCAAACAACACGGTGAACCACAGCCAGATGGCGATTTGCACGGCCACCGTGGTCGGCACCGACGCCTCGGGCATAAAGCACAACACCGAGGTAAAAATGGCGGTCAGCTCAACCACCAGCATCACTGGCGAGCGTTTCAGCTGGCGCGGGTCGAGTTTGACAAAGGCTTGCAGCAACGCCGGGCGCCAGAGGTCGGCAAACGCCGTTTTAGGGGTTTGCGGCGCCTGGGTTTCAGGCGTAGGCGTCAATTTTGAAACAGGAGCAGGCATAGTCATGATCGTCTCCTTAGAAGCCCATAGTCAGTTGTTCAGCGATGGGACCCAGTGCCAGCGTCGGCAAGAAGGTCAGGCCGCCTACCAGCAAAATGGTCACGGTCAGCAGTGCCACAAACAGCGGGCCGTGGGTCGGGAAGGTGTTTTGGCCAACCGGTGCGGTTTTCTTCATCGCCAGACTGCCCGCCAGGGCCAGTACCGGGAGGATGTAACCGAAACGTCCGAGCAACATGCCCAGGCTCAGCATCAGGTTGTAAAACGGCGTGTTGCCACTGAGCCCGCCAAACGCCGAGCCGTTGTTGGCACTGGCCGAGGTAAAGGCGTACAAAATCTGGCTGAAACCGTGTGGGCCGGGGTTACTCACCGCTGCCACTGCACTGGGCAATACCGCCGCAATAGCGGCCAGCACCAGCACACCCACCGGCATCACCAGCAGGGTCACCACCAGCAATTGCACTTCTTTGGCTTGCAGCTTTTTACCGAGGTACTCCGGGGTGCGGCCGATCATCAGGCCAGCGAGGAACACCGCGATCAGCACGTTGAGCAACATGCCGTAGAGCCCGGCACCGACACCGCCGAAGATCACTTCGCCGACCATCATGTTGACCATCGCCACCATCCCGCTCACAGGGTTGAGGCTGTCGTGCATAGCGTTCACCGAACCATTGGAAGCGGCGGTAGTGGTCTCGGCCCACAGCACTGTGGCGGTGGTGCCGAAGCGGACTTCCTTGCCTTCCAGCGGCGCAGTGTGCTCAACCAGCGGGCTGTTCAGCGTCGGGTTAGGCTGGTACTCAGCGTACAGCGCGGTGCCGCCGCCGATCAGGAACAACGCCAGCATGCAGGCCATGATTGCCCGGCTTTGGCGCAAGTCTTTGACGTAATGGCCAAAGGTGAACACCAGCGCCACCGGGATCAGGATGATCGACGCCAGTTCAAACAGGTTGCTCCAGGCTGTCGGGTTCTCGAACGGATGCGCCGAGTTGGCACCGAAGAAACCACCGCCATTGGTGCCCAGTTGCTTGATCGCAATCTGGCTGGCAGCCGGGCCCAGCGGGATCACTTGGTCGACACCTTGCATCGTCACAGCGTTGACATAGTGCGCAAAGGTTTGCGGCACGCCCTGCCACACCAGGAACACCGCCAGCACCAGGCACAACGGCAACAGGCCATACAGCGTGGCGCGGGTCATGTCCGCCCAGAAGTTACCCAGCGTTTTGCTTGAACGGCGGCTGATACCGCGACACAGCGCAACCAATACCGCCAGGCCGGTGGCCGCACTGACAAAGTTTTGCACGGTCAGGCCGACCATTTGGCTGAGGTAGCTGAGCGACGCTTCGCCGCTATAACTCTGCCAGTTGGTGTTGGTGACAAAGCTCACCGCCGTGTTGAACGCCAGCGTCCACTCTTGCCCCGGTAAATGCTGCGGGTTGAGTGGCAGGTACTGCTGAAACAGCAGAATCGCGAACAAGATGACAAAGCCCGCGAGGTTAAAGGCCAGCAGCGCCAGCATGTATTTGACCCAGCTTTGCTCGCTGTTCGGGTCAACCCCGGCAATGCGATAGCAAACGTTTTCGACGGGCCCCAGTACCGGGGTCATCCAGGTACGCTGACCTTCCATCACTTTGTAATAAAAGCGCCCCAGCCACGGTGCTGGCAGTAACACCAGAACGAAGAAGGCCAGAATCAGCGCATAGTCATAACTGTGCATATCCGCTCCTAGTTCTGATCTGCGCGCAACAGCGCAACCAACAGATAAACGAACAGCCCCACTGCCAGCAGCAGGGACACCCCATCCAGAACGCCCATGACAACTCTCCCAAAGCGGCACCTGCCGCGTGTAGGAAGAGTGTGTGCAATGTGGGCGTAAAGGATCGAGATCGAGAGGGATGCGGGGGCGTAAAGAAGGTGTAAAAATCCTTTAACGCCACACTTAATAAACTCTGACGTCAGGGAGATTTATCTACGCCGATAGGCGCGTTCATCCCGAAGAAATACTGACCTGCGCAAACCCCTTAATGATCTGCAAATAACGCCTGCCAACTCACACTCTTCGAGCTAATCTCGGAAATCGAGGCTGGGTCCGTGAGTGTTTAGTAAGAAACTTTTTTCCAGGATGCCTTGGTTTTAGTCAGATTTGAAAAGACACCCACCAGCGTCACTACATAATCCGTGCCGACTTCCAGTGGGTAAAAGGTAACACTGGTTGCGGAGTTATTAAGGGTTTTTTCAAAAATGGCCGGACCAGTGGCTATGCCTTCATTTATATCTTGCGAGCGATATATTTTAATCAGGGCGTGATCATAGGGGCTGAGGTCATGAGTACCCCAGTATGCGTAACCTGCAATGTCGCCATTACGTGTTGCCCCAACTATCCAAGGCCCATCCGGGCCATCGATATTTCCAGGGTTGTCAGTGTCTTTGGTTGTACTGGTATCAATGTCTACTAAAATACCATTCGGCGTTCGCCCATGGGCATCTACACGCTTAATGCTCAGTTGATACATCCGATTAAGCGCGAGCGACACTGTTATTCTATGGCGGCCTTCTGACAAGGTGTGCGGATAAATAATATTACTCCCAGCGTTTATACTGATCTGATAGTGTGACGTATTGAAACCCGGTGTAATCGTCAGAGACAGTGTCTGCAAGGCGAAATCATACTGACTACTTTCAACAACGGGAGGGGCAGGAGGTGCCTGATTAAGATTGGCCGATATACATGCTTGAATCAAAGCATGATCTAGCTCCAGCCCTGCCACTGGCGGCCTATTACTCAAAGAGTGAGAATGGGCATTCGCCACGAACAATGTTGATGAAAGCTGTGTCACTGTATTATGAATGACATACATCTGCATGATAGCTTTCTGATTGACACCTGCAGGCACCACTGTATTGATCCAGCCTTGCCAACGACAAGGCCATATTAAATCATCCTCTGAACATTTATCCCAACTGAGAATTATGTTTTTCCCCCCATAATCATGGGTCATTTGACCCAAGGTTAAAAGAGCCGCACTGCGGGGTATCAAACCCGTTGCCTGCAAGCCATTGACGAAAAGATTTTTCAGCTGTACATAATCGAATGCTCCGCTGAGCGAATAACAATCACGGATATTTAAAACAAGGATTTCATTGATAGCAGTTGAATCAGACACGCTGTAATAGGCATTACACCAATCTATCAAGCTCTGCACTGTATTAGCGGAAGGTTGGTGGTTGTAGTGAAATACCCACTGCCCGGCCCCGATTTGGCAAATACGTAAATCCAGAGCCCTGACACCGGCCTCAATCTGGATACCCCAAAGCGCTCCAGATGAATCAGGAGTACTACGTGTGTACGCTTGGGCATCGAATTCAAACGTACCGGAATGCATAGTTGAAGGGATTTTCAACTCATGTAATTTTAACGTAGCCAACACAGAATGATTCGTTGTCATCCAGTGTTCTACGTCACCTGAAGTCAGGTTTTCCACGGCCTTGCTATTGGCTATTGACACATTCATTGTATATACCCTCTGAAGATTTTCCGGTTACACAGAGATACCGATGACACTCACTGGGTGCACAGCAACAGAACACTATCTATTGATATCAAGGTGTGACAGCTGAACTGCATTATTCATAGAATTAATAATATCGACATACTGAGACAACGGTAATGGCACCGCCATAAAACCATGCACCGACACATCATCAGTTCCAAAAACTCCGGCTATGACAGCAAAGCTGCCTGGAGCGACCGTGTCCGGCTCAGTATAAACACCACTGTCCTTATCAAGGCTGCCTTCGCCGGCCAATAAAGTCCAACGGGCAGGTGTTAAAGGTCCCTTACTCCCTAATAGGTTAAATTTCAAACTCCTCTGCTCCGACTCACTCAACGCCTCTATTCCTACTGGCGCAGTTAAAGGATTATGCTGAATAAGCACATGAATATACGCCGTTGCATTGCCATTTTTCACCTCAATGACATCCACCGGGTAAGATACATCCGAACTAACTATGCCACCGGCGGTATACAGCCGTTGATTGACTTGACCTGATACCTCGGTCAATGTAGACCCCCACTCGGGAGTCATTAAAGTAAACGTCAGCGGTGCATTATCCAGTGCGGTGGCTGACAGTTCCTTGGTTTTATTGAGATCACACGTTAAAAATAAATCGCTAACCTGAATAAGGCTGCGCATGACCGATATCAATGCAGAGCTTTTCACTATTTGTCCCCGCAAGACGCCTGTCACGGTGATCATTACTGTCAGGACCCCGCTGGCCAGGTGCGCTTGTGTCGGCGCCGTATAGTAGCCAGTTGAACTGATTGTGCCGACCTGCTCAACTTTTGCGTCGACGTCTCGTACCGACCAGCCAGGGTTACTTAATACTTGAGACACCTTAAATTGTATGTGGCCGCCTGCTTCAATCGTGTGCCTCAAAGGGGAGATGGAGACAGACGTCAGAAGAGGATCAATGTGACCAAACAGGGCAAGATCCCCTGGGACAAATGCCTGAGTCAGTTGCAAAGCATTTTGACCTGGAAACAACAGGTTTCGAATGAGATAAGTATCCACTGACGGAATGTCAAATTTTTTGATGACGCTCTTAAGAACACCTTTGATACACCCTTCAATTGCCGCTTTATTAGCGGCCTTACCGTCCACATTCCAATAATCTCCACCATCATTTAGAAAATTGATCTCGCTGCTTTCTTTTAAAACTCTTGCATCACCAAAACTAACAATTCCCGTCAGCGTATTAAGTAATAGATCACACACCAATTCGATATTAAAGTCATATTGATACCCCACCCGCCAACTATTATTTATCATGTACTCATCTACACCAGCAGTCCCCCACCTGACACGCACATCCAAACCTTCAGCCCCGGTGCTTACACGTAAATTATGAGAACTATCACCCTGAAATCTATAAGCAAGTGTTTCAATATTCGCATAAGCAAATTTTAGTATAGGGTTCCCCCCTATACTGTCTTGCCCCCAGTATGAAAAGGGAGAGTTAATACCGGTTATACCTCCACCTGCAGTCGCCTTCAAACCACTGCTGATGCCAGCACCAAAACCTTCGCGCGCCAACACAAGCCCATTTCCTATCGCCGCTTCCAATGCGGGCTTTATCACTTTCGTCATGAATACGCTGCTCGACAGCAAGACAGTACCGGTATAAAGATTCCCATTTTGATCCGTTGGAATCAGGTAGTCGCTTGTTTCATTTGGGAATGCAACGCCATCCTTTCCACCGGCCAAAGTAATAAACAACATGATCGCCCCATCACCATACTCTGGGGTCTGCATCAATGCAGAAGGCGCAGACGCTCTCGTTTTTATCTCAAAATTTTGAGGTGTCAACACACCATTCGGTACACAGTTTAATGTTCCCAGCGAAAAGCACTTTTGTTCTACATTCAGCGCTTTAAAATATTCTTTAAACAGCCTACCGACATCATCTTGAGAACTGCTGCCGACAACAAAGTTCGCTTTGAAGTTGTCGGCTTTACCTATATCAATCAATACTTCACCACCCGCACCTACCACCCCTTTGGTCAGCGGTTGATCCATCCATATTTGCGGCCCTCCCACCGGTAAAACCTGTTTTATTCGCGAGACATATCTACCCCCACCCGGGAGTGTGTTAGTGCTAACAATCATACCGCCGATCATATCCAGGGTCAGACGTGTGCGCGGTGGCTGCTCAAGACTGGATATTTCAAAGGATAGTTTAGGGGCACCTAATTTCAGACCAAAAAGATGTTCAATATAACTTCCATCTCCCCAGACCATCTCCATCGATGCAGGTTCAATAATACCTTCACCCGTGCTGTACCGCTCAACATATAACTGATAAAGGAGTTCGTTAGTTTTACGTTGATCGTACATCACCACGGCATCCCAACCTACCGTGCAGGATTTTCCCTGCATGGACTTTAACAAATCACCCAATGGCCTTTTGCTCATACTCACCCCTTAAAACACAGTAATCCCACTAAAGGATGTCGCACACGTTCAGACACTCCATATTGACATCGTACAAACTAAAAAAAACATAGCGCATCTCTTATGGACACAAACAGAGAGTATCAACACCCAGCCAAGGCACTATTCAAGCATCACCAAGGACACTTGTACGCTATTTACCGTGCCCTGAACACTAACAGAAGTACTAGGTTTTTCAAAAATTCAGTCAGAACGTTTAAACTGCAGAGGTGAAAGATTGAGTACTTTGCTCCCACCAAAAATCTGATAACGTAATGAACCCCCCTTTTTAAAACGCCCAGTAAATTTTAGCCGGAGGGATACATCGCCTGCTTTTAAACCACCTTATATAGCCCTTAACTACTTGTAACATACACACTTCAAATACTCATACCCGAATGCTAACCACTGCCTTTCGAATCGAACGACCTGTTATGTGTAATCGATGATCAAAGCCCCCCGCGATTAAAGCTCCACCTAAATTCATGAAAGTGCCCACAACACGTTCAGTCCCCGTCGTTTCCGAGAACCAACGCCCGGCTGAACGTGAATGTGCACCGGCGTTAGAAAGATTTCCATCAGCTACTAAGTGTGCATCGCCCAGATAAGCACGGGCGTGAGGAACACTCAGACTTTGATCTGCGTGTGAAATAAGGTTCTCATTGGTTTCGAATAGCCGCTTGATAAAGGGTTCATTTTTTGGGACTTCGTCAAGCCCATTACTCAGGAGATTCCTGCTATATGCAATTGACTCTGGAACAGCGTCACTGCGTGTCAATGACTTTCTGACAAGGTCGAAAGCTTGTTTCCATGAGCCAATATTGTCACTGGCCGCACTTGAGGCCGTCACTCCAAGAACACTCAACAGTTTTGCAGGCAAACGAATATGCCCCGTTGGATCCCGCCAATTGACCGGATCACCCGAACAATACGCGTAGGCATTAATACCGCCTTTCGCAAAGGGGCTCAGCGAGTCAGGGCTGTTAAATCGCATCAGTACCGGGTTATATGCCCGATGACCATTGCCCAATAAATAATGACCGGTAATGGCTTCAGGCAATTCGCCGTTAAACCCCACCAACGCACCCGCACTGTCGAGAGACCGGGAATAACCATAAGGGCTAGAGACAACGTTATTAACCGGATGCAGTGGCTTGACAAGGCTTATGGTAGAACCGGACAAGTCGGTTGCCAGTAAGCTGGTCCCTGTAGGGTCAAGCTGTGCAAGCGCTTGATGATTATTACGCAACAGCGAAGTGACCACGTTGCCCTGAATGGCCGTTACCCACTGATCTCTCTGATAGAAACGCAACCTAACAGGCTCACCCGAACGCGCGCACACTGTGCAGCGATCAAGGGGATCGTAGTTAAAGCTGATGATTGAAACCGTCATCGTTTGACACTCCAGTAAATGAAACTGAAGTGTCAAACATGTGGTTGCATGGGACACCTGACGGTATGACTAGGTTGTGTGCCCAAACATGTAAATCAATATCAGTGCTATGCGAGCATTAGCGCAATAACGAGCTGTCCAACACACTGGAGTTCCCACCCAGCACACTTTCGCTGAGCTGGATAAATGAGCCCGTGCTCACCTTGTCCATGCGCATCAGCGCCCGGCTCACATCATCCAGCGAGCGCTTGTTGTGGGTTTGCAAACGTATTTCGCGGTCCAGTGCCTGCAACACAGTCACCGCACGGGCCTGCATCGCCTGGTTAACGGTCGCTGCGCGCAAATGAGTGACGCCTTTACCAACTGCATTGAGCCGATGCTGCAGTGTCTGATAACGCTCGTCGCTCATGCCGCCCGCACGGCGCAGCAGTTCAATGGCGTAGTACTCACTGAGACCGTCAACGATCCACTCATGGCCCGGCTCGGCATTAATGCCGGCAAACACTTGCACCACTTCGCGCAGCAACGGGCTGCTGCCGCTTTCGCTGACCAGCGGCAGGACGCTGGAGAGATAAATTGAGTTGTGGTCAGCCGTACTGCCTCTCCACATCGGGCTGGCCGCACCCACGATCAACAGTTTAGGTGGGTTACGCGGGAACACGGCTTGCACTTGCGGCCACACAAACGTCAGCAAGGTGATGACATCCATGCGGTGCATGCCCTGCCCTTTTGGCGCCGACACGGTCACCTCGGTTTCACCCAGGGTGGTGCGCCGGGTGCCTAGCGTGCCAGCGAGCATCCAGCCCGTAGGCCGGTCAAACACCCGGGAAGCATCATCGATACGAAAGCGGTTCTTACCGATACGTGGCCATGCGGTTTCAACACTTTTCCAGCCCTTGGGCAACTCGAACTCAAGCCGCGAGACCAACTCGGTACCGTCTTGTTGATCGAGGCTTGCAGGCGGGACCAACTGTTCACCGCGAAACAAGGCCCACGTCGGGGTCATGAGGGTGTCGTAGCTGCCATTTTTAAGCGGGTGATTCAACTGCACGCGGTAAGTGAGGCTGGCCTTGCCCGGCCCCGGATGCCACAGGCCACGGCTGTGCTCGGGGTCCGGGGTCAATTGCCATTGCCCGTTCGCCTTGAAATCGCTGTAACTGTCGGGCACCCCCAGGTCGAAGTCCAGGCTACGCACCGCAGAGCCATCAGCCAGGGTCACGCGCACCTGCGCCTGATTGCTCTGCGGCATCAGTTGCACGTGGTAATCCAGGTCGACTTTTTTGCCCGCCCACAGCGGGCCGCTGGCGATGATCAGCAACACGCCCAAAGGCCATTTAAAACACAGCGGCATACACACTCCTTTGCACCGCTCCGGCACTTAACCGGCGCGGAAAATCAGATGATCTTCCCAGTCGTCTTCCGGCACGCTGCCCTCGGCCAGCATGCGCCCGGATTGCGAGATGCGCTCATGGTGCACGGCCTCAGGGTCCCCGCAGACCAGGTGGTGCCAGAGCGGCAAGTCCTTGCGCTCGCTGACCAGCCGGTAGCCGCAGGTGGGCGGCAGCCACTTGAACTCTTCAGCCTTGCCGGGTGACAACTGGATGCAATCAGGCACGCTGTCACGGCGGTTGGCATAGTCGCTGCACTGGCAGGTTTTCATGTCGAGCAATTTGCAGGCGATACGGGTGTAGTAGACGCTGTTGTCCTCTTCATCCTCGAGTTTTTGCAGGCAGCACAGGCCACAGCCGTCGCACAACGACTCCCACTCCTCTTGATCGAGTTGATCGAGGGTTTTGCGGATCCAGAAGGGTTTTACGATTGCGGCCATGGCTCAAACATCAACATCAGGGAGTGGAAAAGGCCGCCAGTCTAGTGCCCAAGCTGCCGTGGGCCAAGCGCTTGTGACTGACGGCGTAACAGGACTTGTCAGCTGGCAGACATGACAGTAGTTTTGCGGCTGGTCAAATCCACTCAGGAAACTCGAATGCCAACCTCCAACCGCGTTGCCGAACACCCGATTCACGAGCAATTCACCCAGCGCTGGTCACCGCGCGCCTTTACCGACGCAACCCTGGACAAGCCAACCCTGCTGAGCTTTTTCGAAGCGGCCCGCTGGGCCCCGTCGGCGTACAACGCACAGCCTTGGCGCTTTTTGTTCGCCCTGCGCGGCACCCCTGAGTTTGAGCGTTACTTGAGCCTGCTGGTTGAGTTCAACCAAGGTTGGGCCAAGCACGCCGCGGCATTGGTGGTGATCGTGTCGAAAACCACCTTCGCCGCACCGGGCAGCACAGAAGAAAAACCTGCACCCACCCACGCCTTTGATACAGGCGCCGCGTGGGGCCAACTGGCCTTGCAAGCGCACTTGAGTGGCTGGCACACCCACGGCATGAGCGGTCTGGATTTTGAACGGGCCCGCACCGAGCTGAAGATCCCTGAGGGTTACGCGGTTCAGGCCATGGTTGCCATTGGCAAAATAGGCGACAAAGCAAGCCTGGTGGACTACCTGCAAGCCAAGGAAGTCCCAAGCCAGCGCGAGCCGTTGAGCAAGCTGGTCGCTGAGGGTGATTTCAGCCTGTAAGGGAGTTTGAGGGCACTGCACCTCTGGCTACGCAACGGCCTACTACGCCCAAGCTTTTAAGTCGAACCAATACCCTGTAGGAGCGGCCGTCCCGTCTTCGACGCCGCGCTGTCGCGCAGCAAACATGACAGCGAATATCTTCAGCATCCCCCAATCGGTTTCCTCTCCTTCGGGAGAGGGCTAGGGTGAGGGATGCTCTTGATTAGAGAGGATTTTTTGTACATATCCATTGCTGCGGCAACGGCCACTTAGGGTTCCGCCCTTACGGCGCGTCACTTTGAAAGCGCAAAGTAACCAAACGCTTTTTGCCCCAACCCCTCGGTGCCTCGCTGTGGCTCGGCATGCCCTCACCACAGGCCTTGCTACGTGGGCCCGCCGCGATCGGCCATCCCTGGCCGTGTCGCGGCTAACCCGGCGTCCTGCCGGGTTACCCACTCGCAACACCTGCGTTCGGCCAGCGTGGTTTAACGGGGCCTCTTAGATCAAGATCAAAAGCCAGATCAAGATCAAAAGATCGCGAGCAAGCTCGCTCCTACAGTGGGGGTGAGTTTTCAGTGAATTGAGCCGTTAATACCCGCGTTCGAAGTCCACTTCTCCACGCAGCGGCTCGCCCGCCTGGTACGCGCGCAGGTTGTCGATAAACAGTTGCACCATCATCGGCGGTGAGGTGGGTGCCGAGCTGTGGCCGGTCAGCAGCAGACCCCAGGCAGTCCAGAACGGGTGTTTGGCCGGCAATGGCTCCTGACGGCAGACGTCAATGATGGCGCCAGCCAGGTGCCCCAGGCGCAACGCTTCAACCAAGTCAGCATCCACCACCGCCACACCCCGTCCGGCATTGATGAAGACGGCGTTGGGGTTGAACAGGGCAAACAGTTCGGCATCGTACAAATCGTGGGTTTCAGGGGTGTTGGGCAACAGGTTGATCACGTAGTCCATCTGCGTGACCAAACGCGGCAGATCATTCAAGGTCGCAACCTCGGTGAACGGCGCCTGTTCCCGTGCGCTGCTGGCAATAGCGAACAGTTCAACGCCGAATGGTTGCAGGAACTGCGCCACGGTCTGGCCGATGTCACCTGCCCCGACAATCAAGACCTTGCGCCCGACCAGGCTCTGGCCCGTGCGATTGTCCCATTTGCGCTCGACCTGGCTGACCAGCCGCGCCATCACTTCACGTTCGTGACCGAGCATGTAGGTCAGTACGTATTCGGCCATGACCTGACCAAAAATACCGACCGCACGGCTCAGCCGGTAATCGCGCCCCAACCCTTCAGCGAGTAGTGGGGTGATCCCGGCCCATGTCGATTGCAGCCATTGCGGCGTGTGCCCTTGGCGCAACAGGGTGGCCATCAGATCTGGCTGGCCCAGCCACACCGGGCAGTCGGCAGCCAACTGCGCCAGTTGCGCCGAGTCGCCGCTGGTGTGCACTTGCAGTTCAGGGGCCGCTTGTTGCAAGAGTTGGGCGTACAGCGAGTAATCTTGCTCGGCAATCAGGACACGCATGCTTCTAACCTTATTAAAACCATTGCCAGCCGCCGCGCCCGGGTTTGCTCCATTGCGTTCAGCCGCCAGCAATCAAAGTGAGTCTGTTCTGCACCAGTGCCTTTACACAGGGTCGTTACGACGCAACAGCTCTTCAGGCAAGTGCTCGATGTATTCGTCTTCGGCCGGCGGCATTTGCAGGTGGTAGCCCTGATTGACCAGGTTTTCCAGGACTTTGCCGATGTCTTCACGGGCCAGTGTGCGCGCCGGGGTCAGCACCAGGTCGAAGGCGTGCTGCGGTTTGCCAAAACCACTCAACAGGGTTTCAGGCACACGCTCCAGTGCTTCGGCTTTTAATACGTACAGGTACATGCCGTTGCGTTTTGGGCTGCGGTAGATCGAGCAAATATGTTTCAAGACGGTTCTCCAGCGTCGGCCAGGCAATCAAGCAGCGCCTGGCCCATCAACTCACGGCGCCAACCGCGCAGTGAATCGGGCAATTGATAAGGCCCCTCGGGGTAGCCGCTTTTAAGCAGGGCTTCGAGGGTTTTCTTGCGCAGCATCAGCTCAGGCGCAATGTTCAGGCGCTCAGCCTCGGCCTGACCGATGGCGCGCAGGCGCTTGACCAGCGCAGCAGCCTCGACCGGCAACGGCTCGGGCACGGCCGGGGGCCATTGGTCCGGGCCCAGGCTGCTCGCCCGCTTGATCAGATCCAGCAGGAACTCGCCATCCTGACGCACCGTGCGCGGGTGCATGTCTTCAATGCGCGCCAGGGTCACTAGGTTATCTGGCTGGGTTTTGGCCAATGGCCACAGCGCATGCTCACGCACCACACGGTTGCGTGGCAGGTCCCGGGCACGGGCTTGCAGCTCACGCCAGGCGCACACTTCGCGCAACACCGCGAGTTGCTGACGCGAGAGTTTCCAGGCCAGTTTGGCCTCTCGGTACACCTCGTAAGGGTCGACCTCACGGCGCAGGTTGGCCACCAGTTCGGCGCCGTCCTCCAGCACCCAGTTGTACTTGTCATCCGACAGGCGCGGACGCAACTGCACATACACCTCAGCCAGATGCTGGGCATCTTCAGCGGCGTAGCTGATCTGCGTTTCCGACAACGGGCGTTGCAACCAGTCAGAACGGGTTTCGCCTTTAGGCAGGTCGAGGTCGAGCACCTCTTTGACCAGCCTCGAATAACCCATCGAGAAGCCCAGGTTCAGATAGGCCGCTGCCAGTTGGGTGTCGAACAACGGCGCAGGCAAGCTGCCCGTCAGACGCAAGAGCACTTCCAGGTCTTCACTGCACGCATGCAGCACTTTGACCACCGCCGGGTTTTCCAGCAGTGCAGCCAGCGGCTGCCAGTTGTCGATGGTCAAGGGGTCAATCAGAAAAGCCCGCTCGCCGTCGCCAATTTGAATCAGCCCGGCAATCGGGTAAAAGGTATCGACCCGCATAAATTCGGTGTCGAGGGCTATGAATGGCAAATGTTGCCATTCGGCACAATGTTGGCCGAGGCTATCGTTGTCGCGAATCCAGTGAATATCGATGGCCACACGGCTCTCCCTTGAAGAATGGCGCGCAGTATATATCGCCACCGTGGCAATCAGCGCATTGACTCGTCCTCTTGTCGACGAAAAAGCCTACAAGTTAAAAGCCGATGACCTTCAATACTTCGCTATTTTTTGTTGATACGTTTTCCACCCACCGTGGCCCGGCCCGGTGGAACCTCTAAAATAGCGGCCGTAAGATTCACCCACAGTGGCGTCGTTACGAAATATGACGTGACAAGGTTATTAACTGAACCTGTGCTTCACCCCACACTAATAAATCGGGATTTCCCTCTATGCGTATTACCCGAACACTCTCCACTGCAGCCTGCGCCCTTGCGCTGAGCACCCTTGCCAGCATTGCCCATGCCGAACCCTTTGCCCCCGACATTGAAGACAGCGTGCAAAAAGCCGCGAAAGCGCTGATGCAGCGGTACGAAGTGCCTGGCCTGGTCATTGCCATCAGCGACAAGGGCAAACAGCAGTTCTACAGTTTCGGCCTGGCCTCCAAAGAAACCGATGCCAGAACAACCCCCGACACGCTGTTTGAAGTTGGTTCGATCAGCAAACTGTTTACCGCCACCCTGGCGTCCTACGCGCAAGTCGAAGGCAAGCTGTCTTTCACCGAGCCGGTCAGCCACTACCTGCCGAAGTTGCAAGGCAGTGCGTTCGGCAAAGTGCCGCTGTTGCATCTGGCAACGCACACGGCCGGGGGTTTTCCCTTACAAGTGCCAGACAACGTAAAAAACGATGAGCAACTGCTGGATTACCTCAAACACTGGAAGCCGACCTATCAAGCCGGTACCCACCGAACGTACGCCAACCCCAGCATTGGCATGCTCGGCGTGATCGCCGCCAAGAGCTTGCAGGTGCCGTTCAAGTCGGCCATGCAAAACATGCTCTACCCCGCTTTGGGCCTGAGCAGCACCTATCTGAGCGTGCCGCAGGACAAAATGCCGCTGTATGCCCAAGGGTATGACAAGCAGAACCAGCCGCGCAGGCTCACCCCGGACGTGCTGGCCGACGAAGCCTATGGCGTGCGGACCAGCGCTCGCGACCTGATTCATTTCGCGCAACTGAACCTGAACACGGGCAAGCCCGCATCGGCGATCGAACGTGCAGTGCAGAACACACACACCGGCTACTTCCAGATCGGCCCCATGACCCAGGACCTGATTTGGGAGCAATACCCTTACCCGGTCACACAGGCAGACTTGCTGCAAGGCAACTCAAACACCATGGCCTACGAGACCAACAAGGCTGTGGCGTTGAACCCGCCGCTGGCGCCACAAAAAGCCGTATGGCTTAACAAAACCGGCTCTACCTCAGGCTTTGGCGGTTACATCGCGGTCCTGCCCGACAAACAGCAGGCCGTGGTCATCCTGGCCAACAAAAACTACCCCAACAGTGCCCGCGTAGAACTGGCCTACGCGATTTTCAAGGCACTGAACTAAGCGCCTTTGCGCAACACATAAATGCTGCCCTGCGCAAAGCCGGGCAGCACATCGTAATGTTTGAGGATGCTGAAGCCCGCCAGGGCGAACTGCGTTTCAAGCTCATGCTTGCCGATGACCACCCGCTGGCTGTCACGCTGGCGGGTGGTGCGCCCGACCGACACCGACACAATCAACGTGTCGCGGCTTACCCGAGAGAGTTCACGCAAAATGGCCAGGCGATGCTCGCTGTCACTGACGTGATGAAACAGCTGCATGCAAAAAATGCTGTCCACGGCGTTTTCAGACAAATCGATGGAAAACACCGAGCTTTTAAACAGCGTGATGCGTTTTAGCAGGCTGGCAGGATGATGAGTTTGTGCATGGTCGAGCATGCCTTGCGAAGCGTCCGCTGCCAGAATGACCCGGTTGCCGTGCTCAGCCAGCACCGGCCAAAAACGCCCGACGCCACAGGCCACATCGAACACCAGCCCCGGCTCCCCCGCCACTTTAAGTGCCCGGCGAACCAGTCGTTGCTCACGCCACCCGGCCAGACGCCGGACGAGCCCTGATGGCCGCACGGCCAGGCAGACCTGCGCATGTTCGCGGTCGTAACGCTCGGCGAACTCAAGCTCAATGGTGGAAGGTAGCTGCGATGACATGGGCCCGCGAACTCTTGTGTTTAGGGATATTCAACACAAAGGTTAAGGGGCAACCAGTGAAAAAAATGTTAGGAAAGTATGAAAAGCAGCGTGATTAAACACGCAATTTTGTAGGAGCGAGCTTGCCTCGCGATCTTTTAAACGATCAAAAGATCGCGAGGCAAGCT
>NZ_JASCPQ010000030.1:0-53430 GCF_029959305.1 Pseudomonas sp. PS01297 | reverse complement strand
CGAAGGCGGCGATGGGTTGCGAAGCGACCCCGGACGGCGGTCCTGCGGCCCGCATCGCAGCCTTCGTGCCTCGTCAGCGGCTACAAGGCTTGGGTGTTTTACAGCGCCTTTTCAAAGATCTTGGAGTTGCGCTGGAAGTTGTACAGCGACGCTCGCGCTGCTGGCAGGCGTTCGACGCTGCTAGGCTCAAAGCCGCGCTCGCGGAACCAGTGAGCCGTGCGTGTCGTGAGGACGAACAGGGTTTTCAGCCCCTGCGCCCGTGCACGGCTTTCGATGCGCTCCAGCAACTCATCACCCCGACGGCCATGACGGTACTCCGGGTTGACCGCCAGACACGCCAGTTCACCAGCATCCGAATCCGCAATCTGATACAGCGCCGCACAGGCGATGATCATGCCTTCGCGCTCAACCACGCTGAATTGCTCGATCTCACGCTCCAGCACTTCCCGTGAACGACGCACCAAGATGCCCTGCTCTTCCAGCGGGCTGATCAGGTCCAGCAAACCGCCCACGTCTTCAATCGCCGCTTCGCGGGTGACTTCGAATTGTTCCTGGGCGACCAGGGTGCCGCCACCGTGGCGGGTAAACAGTTCGGTCAGCAGCGCGCCGTCTTCGGCGTAGCTGACGATATGGCTGCGGGCCACGCCACCGCTGCACGCCTCGGCAGCCGCTTCAAGCAATTCAGCCTGGTAATCGCTGCCCAGACGCTTCATGTGCGCCGGAATTTGTTGTGGCCGCAACTCACGCACCAACCGCCCTTGTTCATCGAGCAACCCGGACTCAGCGCCAAACAACAGCAGTTTGTCAGCGCCCAGGTCGATGGCGGCGCGGGTGGCGACGTCTTCGCAGGCCAGGTTGAAGGTTTCGCCGGTGGGCGAATAGCCCAAGGGTGACAGCAGCACGATGGAGCGCTCGTCCAGCAGGCGGTTGATGCCCTTGCGGTCGACCCGGCGCACTTCGCCGGTGTGGTGGTAGTCCACGCCATCGAGGACGCCAATCGGCCGTGCGGTCACCAGGTTGCCGCTGGCCACGCGCAAACGCGAGCCCTGCATGGGCGATGAGGCCATGTCCATGGACAAGCGCGCTTCAATTGCGATGCGCAATTGGCCCACGGCGTCCATCACGCACTCCAGCGTCGCGGCGTCGGTGATGCGCATGCCTTTGTGGTAATGCGGCTGCAGGCCACGGGCTTCAAGGCGGCTTTCGATTTGCGGACGAGAGCCGTGAACCAGCACCAGCCGCACGCCCAGGCTGTGCAGCAGCACCAGGTCATGAACGATGTTGCCAAAGTTAGGGTGCGCTACACCGTCGCCAGGGAGCATGACAACAAAGGTGCAGTCGCGGTGAGCATTGATGTAAGGGGAAGCATGACGCAGCCAGTTAACGTAATCGTGCATAACCAAAGCCTGTAAAAAATGAGCCGCCTAAAAAGGGCAAAAACAGCAAACGCACAGCAGGCTGGTAGTTATCGTCGAAACAAACTTGGCAACACGCGTGCTCTCCTTGTGTATACGGGTCGGGCCTGCGGCCATTTACTGGGCCGGGGTCAGGCAATAATGTTCGATCAGTTGGCTTAGTAGACGCACTGTCGGCTGCAAACGTGACATTTCGAGGTGTTCACCGGGCTGATGCGCGCAGGTGATGTCACCCGGGCCCAACACGATGGTCTCGCAGCCAAGCTGCTGAAGATAAGGTGCTTCGGTGCCAAACGCTACTGCTTCGGCGCGATGCCCGGTGAGGCGCTCGGCCACGCGCACCAGTTCGCTGTCAGCCGCCTGCTCGAACGGCGCCACACCCGCCGCAATCGGGGCGAAGTCGATTTTGACCTGATGGCGCTCGGCCAACGGGTCGAGTTTGCTGCGAATGATTGAACGCAACAGCGCCGGGTCCATGCCTGGCAAAGGCCGCAGGTCGAATTCCAGCGAGCATTGACCACAAATCCGGTTCGGGTTGTCACCACCATGGATGCAGCCAAAGTTGAGGGTCGGTTGCGGCACGCTGAACTGCGGGTTGCGGTACTCGTTCAGCCATTGCTGGCGCAGCCCTTTGAGCTCGGTGATTGCGTCGTGCATGGCGTCCAGCGCGCTGTGGCCCAGGCTTGGGTCCGATGAATGGCCGCTGCGCCCCAGAATGTCGATGCGCTCCATCATCACGCCTTTGTGCATGCGGATGGGTTTGAGCCCGGTCGGTTCGCCAATCACCGCGGCACGCCCCAGCGGCCGCCCGGCCTCGACCAGCGCACGCGCACCGGCCATGGAGGTTTCTTCGTCGCAGGTGGCCAGAATCAACAGCGGCTGCTTGAACGGTTGGTCCAGCAGCGGGCGCACGGCTTCGATGATCAAGGCGAAAAAGCCCTTCATGTCGCAACTGCCCAGGCCTACCCAGCGATTGTCCACTTCGGTCAACTTGAGCGGATCGGTCTGCCACAGGGCTTCGTCATACGGCACCGTGTCGCTGTGGCCGGCCAGTACCAGACCGCCGGGGCCGCTGCCGAAACTGGCGAGCAAGTTGAACTTGCCAGGGCTGACCTGCTGGATATCGCAACTGAAGCCCAACTCACCCAGCCACGTGGCCAGCAAATCGATCACGGCGCGGTTGGACTGATCCAGATGGGGCTGAGTACAACTGACCGACGGCGTGCCGATCAACGCAGCGAATTGCTCTTTGAGGGACGGTAAGGGCATGCGCTGGCTTCCTGTTGGCTGGGCGAAGCCCATCATAGAGCCATCTGCGCCACAGAATAAACCCGCGCAACGCGCCGGGGCGGTGAGTCCTGTACACTGCACGGCCTTGGCAGCCACACTTTCCCCGGCTGCGCACCGTTCCTGGATTTTCCGGCCATGCAAAAAGAAACCGAAATCAAGCTCCGCGTCAGCCGAGAAACCCTCGCCGCCTTGCGCGAGCACCCTTTGCTGAAAAAACGCAACAAAAGTGGCTGGGAAAGCCGTGAGTTGTTAAACCAGTACTTCGACACGCCTGAGCGCGATCTGGCCAAGGCCAAGGTTGCCCTGCGCCTGCGCCGCGATGGCGAAGAGGTGATTCAAACCCTCAAGACCCGCGGCCAAAGCATTGCCGGGCTGTCGGAGCGCAACGAATACGACTGGCACTTGCCCAAGGCCAAGCTCGACATCAAAAAGCTCGAAGGCGAATGCTGGCCTGACGAACTGGCCGAGCTGGACAAAAAAACCCTGAAGCCGATCTTCACCACCGATTTCGTTCGCGAGCGCGCTGAAATCTCGTGGGGCCGTGGCAAAGCCAAGGTGGTGATCGAAGCCGCGCTGGACCTGGGCCATGTGATTGCCGGCAAGCAGAAAGAAGAAATCTGCGAGCTGGAACTCGAACTGCGCGAAGGCGAGCCGGCTGCCCTGCTGGAGCTGGCTGCCGAACTGGCGGAAAAACTGCCGCTGATGCCTTGCGACATCAGTAAGGCTGAGCGCGGCTACCGCCTGTTCGACGCCAACAGCTACAACGTCACCCTGCCCGCTCCTGAATTGACCCCGGAAACGCCGCTGGACGACGCCTTTGCCGCGTTGGCCTGGCACTTGTTGGGCAACAGCCAGCGCTTGGCTGAGCAATACCGTTTCAATGGTCACTGGCGCTTGCTGCAAGACTGGCTGCACCAGTTGATTGACCTGCGTGCGTTGGTCAGCAGCCTCGGCCAGGCCGCCCCGCGCCAGTCGACCCACACCCTGCGGGCCGAGCTGGATGCCCTGCTTGAAGACTGGCGCCCGATTGTGCAAATTGGTCAGGACGATGAAGACGTGCGTAAAGCCGCCCCTGAGCAGTTCCTTGAAGAGCTGCAAGACCCGCGCTGGGGCCAGTTCTCGCTGAACACCTCACGCTGGCTGCTGGCCCGCAGCTGGACCATTGACCGTGGCACCACCCGTGGCAACCGTCAGGGCGCTGCACAATTGGCCAGCTGGCTGCCACGCCTGCTGTCGGACGAAGCCATTGCCCTGCGTCTGAACCGCTACCAGCAGCAGCCAGAAGACTTGGCCGAGCAACTGCCACGCATTGAGCGCATTCAGGCCTGGTTGCGCCTGGCGCGCGGCGTGCTGGAGATCCCGGAAGTGGATCGCTTGTACGGCGAGATGAACAAGTTGCAAGAATTGGCGAACTTGCCAATCACTGACGACGCCGAGAGCAATGACCTGCTGCTCAACGCGCGCAAGCAACAAGCCATTGCCGTGTACCAGAACCGCGCCTGGAAAACCCTGCTGCGCGCCTAAGCCAATAGCGCCCACCTCCCTGTAGGAGCGAGCTTGCCTCGCGATCTTTTGATCTTTAAAAGATCGCGAGCTCCTACACAGGGTTTTACTCTTTTGGCATATCCGCGTCGGGGGTTCGCCAGATCAGGCGGGTGGTGTCATAACCCTGCTGCTGAGCCTTGCTGAGCAGTTCGTCGCGGGTTTGCTGATCGATCTGCGGCTTGCGTGACAGCAACCACAGGTAGCGCCGGTCCGGGTTGCCGACCAGCGCGGTGCTGTAGCCATCCCCCAGATACAACACCCAGTAATCGCCCTTGGTCGCGCCGGGCAACAGCCTGGACACCCAGTTATCGAACTCGACCCACAGCTTGTCGGTTTTGCCCGGCACTTGCGGGCTAGCGGTGCCCTTGGCCTCTTCCCACTTGCCTTCTGCCGTTCGGCAACGGTTCAACACCGCGACATTGCCGTCAGATTTGAGCGTGTACTGAGCCTCGGATTGCGCGCAGTTACGCTGGAAGAACATCGGCAACCGCGCCTGCTCATACCACGTGCCCTGATAGCGCTGTAAGTCGACGCTACCCACCGTGTTCGGTGCCAGCGCGTCGTTGTTGGATGTCGAGCACCCGGCCAATAACCAGGCAGCCCCGAGGCAAACTAAAAGACGTTTCATCGTAAACGCTCCCTGCGCTTTATTTGAGGCCCTGCCCCGAGAACATCAGCACTTTGTCACCGGCGTATTGCACGCTGATAAAGCTGCTCTTATCGCCCCAGGTGCAACTCGACATTCCCAGCGCACCCGAGCAATCGGTTGGGCTGCCCAGCAGTTGCTCCACCTCGGCCTTGGTCATGCCCGCCGACAGTTTGGAGTAGTTTTCTTGATTGACCTTGCTGCAAGCCGCCAGCAACACACAGAACGACAACAACGCCAAAGAACGCAACCTCATGGAAAAGCTCCTGAATAAAAGAATCGGCATCGCTGCCTGCTGCAAGCTTAGAAGAGAAAAGCGCGGGCGGGTTCCCTGACCCAGAAACGACTGTAGGAGCGAGCTCGCCTCGCGATCTTTTAAACAGTCAAAAGATCGCGAGACAAGCTCGCTCCTACAGAGGGTGCGGCGATGTATTTACGCTTTGTGGTACGAGGTCACGCGCGCCACTTCTTCTTTCGAACCCAGGAACACCGCTACGCGCTGGTGCAGGCCTTCTGGCTGGATGTCGAGGATGCGCTGATGGCCGTCAGTCGACGCGCCGCCCGCCTGCTCCACGAGGAACGACATCGGGTTGGCTTCGTACATCAAGCGCAGTTTGCCCGGCTTGGACGGCTCGCGGCTGTCGCGCGGGTACATGAACAGACCACCGCGGGTCAGGATGCGGTGCACGTCAGCGACCATCGCGGCCACCCAACGCATGTTGTAGTTCTTGTTCAGCGGGCCGTCTTCGCCAGCCAGCAATTCGTCAACGTAGCGCTGTACCGGGGCTTCCCAGTGACGCTGGTTAGACATGTTGATGGCAAATTCCTGGGTAGTTTGCGGAATGCTGATGTTTTCGTGGGTCAGCACGAAGCTGCCCATTTCGCGGTCCAGGGTGAAGCCTTTTACGCCGTCGCCCAGGGTCAGAACCAGCATGGTCTGTGGACCGTAGATGGCATAACCGGCAGCAACCTGCTGGGTGCCTGGCTGCAAGAAGGCCTTTTCATTCAACGGCTCGTTCTGGCTCAGGTATTCGTTCGGGCAACGCAGTACCGAGAAGATCGTGCCGACCGGAGCGTTGATGTCGATGTTCGACGAACCGTCCAGCGGGTCGAATACCAGCAGGTAGGCGCCTTTCGGGTATTTGCCCGGGATCTGGTAGGCATTGTCCATTTCTTCGGACGCCATGCCGGCCAAGTGACCGCCCCATTCGTTGGCTTCGAGCAGGATTTCGTTGGAAATCACGTCGAGCTTCTTCTGCACTTCACCTTGCACGTTTTCAGTGCCCATGCTGCCCAGAACACCACCCAGGGCGCCTTTGGACACGGCGTGGCTGATCTCTTTGCAAGCACGCGCCACCACTTCGATGAGGAAACGCAAATCAGCAGGGGTGTTGTTGCTACGGGTCTGCTCGATCAAATAGCGACTCAGGGTAACGCGGGACATGTAAGGCTCCGAACAATGGGGAGGGGGCGAAAAAACCCGCGCAGTTTAACGCGTGTTGCCGTGCAAATCTTCTAAACAGACTCACAACCGACGGAGAGGCCGGTGCTGAACCCTTAAATCAACTTAAAACAGTAGCCGCTGCCGCAGGCTGCGATAAGGCCCGAAGGGGCTTCGTTGTTAAAAACGCGAGCCCTGCGGACTCGATCGCAGCCTTCGGCAGCGGCTACAGAGGTATTACAACGCCTTCCAGATGTCGGTCGCGTATTCACGAATGGTCCGGTCCGATGAGAACCAGCCCGCCCGTGCGGTGTTCAACACGGCCTTGCGCCACCATTCGTCCGGGTTGTGCCACAGGTGTTCAACGCGCATCTGCGCATCCCAGTAGGCATCAAAGTCGGCACACACCAAAAAGCGGTCGTACTCGATCAGAGAATCGACAAAACCGGTGTAACGCGCCGGGTCGTCGTGGGAGAACACCCCGCCGCGTATGGCTTGCAGCACATCATTGAGCCGATGCGACGCCGCAACGTCCGCCGAGGCGTGGAACTCGCCATTGAGCTTGCGGGCTTCGACCTGCTCGGAGGTCAGGCCGAAAATAAACATGTTTTCAGCGCCGATGCGTTCACTCATCTCCACGTTGGCACCGTCCATGGTGCCGATGGTCAGCGCACCATTGAGGGCGAACTTCATGTTGCTGGTGCCCGACGCCTCGTAGCCGGCAGTAGAGATTTGCTCGGACAGGTCCGCCGCCGGAATGATGTTCTCGGCCAGGCTGACGTTGTAGTTGGGGATAAACACCACTTTGAGCAGGCCGCGCACCGTGGGGTCGCTGTTGACGGTGCGGGCGATGTCGTTGGCCAGCTTAATAATCAGTTTGGCCTGTGTATAACTGGCCGCCGCCTTGCCCGCGAAGATCTTCACCCGGGGCACCCAGTTGTTGCTCGGCTCGGCACGAATGGCCTGATACAGCGCCACAGTGTGCAGCAGGTTGAGCAACTGGCGCTTGTATTCGTGGATCCGCTTGATCTGCACGTCGAACATCGCTTCAGGGCTGACCACAACACCGAGCCGCTCGTAGATCAGCGCCGCCAGGGTGCATTTGCTCTGCAGACGTTGCTCGGCAAACTGTTTGCGGAAGTCAGCGCGCTCGGCAAAGGGTTCGAGCTTGATCAATTTATGTTCAGTTTCATCCAGTACATCTTCGCCCAGTGCGTTTTTGAGCATCGCGGTCAGCGGCGGGTTGGCCTGGAACAGCCAGCGGCGGAAGGTCACGCCGTTGGTTTTGTTGTTGATACGGTCGGGGTACAGCTTGTGCAGATCGGCAAACACCGTGCTGCGCATCAGTTGGGTGTGCAAGCCCGACACGCCGTTGACGCTGTGCGAGCCGAGAAACGCCAGATTGCCCATGCGCACCCGGCGGCCGTTGTCTTCTTCGATCAGCGACACGGCCCGCAGTACGCCAAAATCGTGAATGCCTTTCTCGCGCAGTTGGTCGATGTGGTAGCCGTTGATCAGGTAGATGATCTGCATGTGGCGCGGCAGCAGGCGCTCCATCAGGCCCACCGGCCAGGTCTCCAGCGCCTCGGGCAGCAAGGTGTGGTTGGTGTACGACAGCGTGTCGACGGTGACCTGCCAGGCGGTGTGCCACTCGATGCCGTGCTCATCGACCAGAATGCGCATCAACTCGGCGACAGCGATGGAAGGGTGCGTGTCGTTGAGCTGGATCGAGACATGCTCGGCCAGGTTGAGCAGGGTGTCATGGACGTTCAGGTGGCGGCGCAGCAAGTCTTGCAGCGAGGCCGAAACAAAGAAGAACTCCTGACGCAAACGCAACTCTTGGCCAGCCTCGTTACTGTCAGCCGGGTACAGCACGCGCGAGATGCTCTCGGCCCGCACCACTTCGGCCACCGCGCCCAAGTGGTCACCGGCGTTAAAGCGCCCCAGGTTCAAGTCATGCAGCGCCCTTGCACGCCACAGGCGCAAGGTATTGACGCTCGCCCCGCGCCAGCCGACCACCGGCGTGTCGTAGGCGATGGCGCGCACGGTTTCGTTGGGCCACCAGATTTGCCGTGACAGGCCTTGTTCGTCCTGTTTGGTTTCAACCGAGCCGCCAAAGCCTACTGAGTACAGCACCTCGGCGCGTTCAAACTCCCAGGGGTTACCGAAGTCGAGCCAATTTTCGGTTTGCTCTTGCTGCCAGCCGTCGACGATGCTCTGGCGGAACAACCCGTGCTCGTAGCGAATGCCATAACCGTGAGCGGCGACGCCCAAGGTCGACATGCTTTCCATAAAGCACGCAGCCAGTCGGCCCAGGCCGCCGTTGCCCAGGGCCGCGTCGGGCTCCAGCAGGCGGATGCGTTCCAGGTCTACGCCCAGCTCGGTCAACGCCTCACGTGCGACGTCGAGCAGGCCCAGATTGCTCAGGCTGTCGTAGAGCAAACGGCCGATCAAAAACTCCAGAGACAGGTAGTACACCCGCTTCTGGTCTTTGCGGTAAATCTGCCGGGTATGGTCCATCCAGTGCTCGACCATATGGTCGCGAGCGGCCAGTGCAATGGCTTCAAACCAGTCATGGTCAAACGCGTGATCCGGGTCTTTACCCACCGCGTAAGTCAGTTTGGCCAGTACAGCGTCACGAAAAGCCGTTACCTGCGCGTCACGAACAAGCGGTTCCTGGGGCATCGATACAACCTCTGGCGGGATGGAGCGATTAGAAGGACGAGTGGTGTCAGCCTAGACCGTTCGACAGGAACAACGCGCGTTGATTCGGGCTTTTTTTTATTAAAAACAGACGAAATGAACAGCGCCCCAAAACGATGCACCCCGCCTGCTAAACGCTTCAACGCACACTTTGTACAAAAAACCGGCAAATGGTGATTCACTCTGCCATCAACCCCGGTATGATCGCGCGCCCTGATGCACGCTGGAATACACCCCTGATGAAGTCCAACCTGATTGCTGCCGCGGAAATCGACCGTCTCGATACCTGGGCCAAATACTCCGCACCCATGTGCGGCTCCTGCATTTCCAGCTGCTGCACCCTGCCGGTTGAGGTCAAGGTCAAAGACCTGATCCGCATTGGCCTGGTGGACGAATTCGAGCTGGGCGACCCACCGAAAAACATCGCCAAGCGCCTGCAAAAAGAAGGGATCGTGGAGCGTTTCAACCAGAAGTCAGGGATTTTCACCCTGCAGCGCATGAGCAATAACGATTGCCTGTACCTGGACCGCAAGTCGCGTATGTGCACCATCTACGACAAACGCCCCGACACCTGCCGCAACCACCCGCGAGTAGGTCCGCGCCCAGGGTATTGCGCGTACGTGCCCAAAGCTGTCGAGCGTAAAAACAGCAGCGAACGGCTGATGAATTTTTAAAGCAGCCACCAAGGCCGTAGCTCCACAACAAGCCCGCTCCTACGGCCAGCAGGTCAATCACCTGACAGAGAGCATGATCTGCAAACGCTAGTGTTGAGCATCTTTCATTCCAGGAATGATGCTCATGCTCTATTTAAAAGTAACTGCACAGGACCGCAGCGGTAACGGCAAGGCAGATACTGTGCTGCTGCATTTTCATGACGGACCGGGAAAACTGACGCACGAAGCCGTGGCGCTGGATATTTCAGGCAATGGCTCTATTGATTTCGGCTTTGCTGGTGACATCAACCATGATGGAAAGCAGACCTTTACGGATCAAACCCTGCTGACCACCTTTGCAGAGGCGTTTCTCCAGCTCAACTGGTTTAACACCGGCGATAACTGGGAACGCTACCTCAATATTCAGGCACACAACTATCATCAAGACGGCACACCCAATGTCGTCACGCTCCAGTTCAGCGAAGACGATGGCACGCCTTGCTGTCCTATCCGCATAAAGTCTGCCGCTGCCTATGATGGCGACAACGATGGCTATTTCGACTCGTTTACCAACAGCGACGTGAATATGGATGGGGTGGCCAACAAGGCAGACAAGGCTCTATTGCGCAAAATCGTCTTAAGCTTCCTGCCCTTTAAATGGTTCAGACCATAACCCGGTTAAAACGCGCACCGCTGCAGCGCGCATAAAAAAACGCCCCCGACCGCAAGGTCGGGGGCGTTTTTGTAACCGCTAACTAATTAACTTAGTTTTTGGCCTTTTTAGCAGCGCGGGTACGCTCGCCTTCGTCCAGGATCTTCTTACGAAGACGGATGGACTTAGGCGTTACTTCGCACAGCTCGTCGTCCTGGATGAATTCCAGTGCTTGTTCCAGAGTGAAGCGAACAGGCGGAACCAGAGCGATGGTTTCGTCTTTACCCGAAGCACGCATGTTGTCGAGCTTCTTGCCCTTGGTAGGGTTAACGCCCATGTCGGTGTCACGGCTGTTCAGACCAACGATTTGACCGTTGTAGATCTCTTGACCGTGCTCAACAAACAGCTTGCCGCGTGCTTGCAGAGTTTCCAGGGAGTAGGTCAGTGCCTTGCCAGTTTCAACCGAAACCAGAACGCCGTTCTGACGGCCAGACATTTGGCCCGACTTCATCACGTCGTAACGGTCGAAGATCGAGGTCAGGATGCCAGCACCGTTGGTCAGGGTCAGGAACTGGTTACGGAAACCGATCAGACCACGAGCAGGGATGTTGTATTCCAGACGAACACGGCCTTTGCCATCCGGCACCATGTTGGTCAGGTCGCCTTTACGCAGACCCATCTCTTCCATCACCTTGCCCTGAGATTCTTCTGGCAGGTCGATGGTGACGTTTTCGAACGGTTCGTGCTTCACGCCGTCAACCAGACGGATGATCACTTCTGGACGGCCAACGCCCATTTCGAAGCCTTCACGACGCATGGTTTCGATCAGTACCGACAGGTGCAGCTCACCACGGCCAGAAACCTTGAACTTGTCAGCCGAGTCGCCTTCTTCAACGCGCAGAGCAACGTTGTACAGCAGCTCTTTGTCCAGACGTTCCTTGATGTTACGGGAAGTCACGAACTTGCCTTCTTTACCGCAGAATGGCGAGTCGTTTACCTGAAAGGTCATGGAAACGGTTGGCTCGTCAACGGTCAACGGCTTCATCGCTTCAACGTTCAGCGGGTCGCACAGAGTGTCGGAGATGAACAGCGAGTCCATACCGCTGATGCAAACGATGTCGCCTGCCGAAGCTTCTTCAACGTCTACACGGTGCAGACCGTGGTGACCCATCAGCTTCAGGATACGACCGTTGCGGCGCTTGCCGTCAGCGTCGATTGCCACAACCGGAGTGTTCGGCTTGACGCGACCACGAGCGATACGGCCAACACCGATAATGCCCAGGAAGCTGTTGTAGTCCAGTGCCGAGATTTGCATCTGGAACGGACCGTCACGGTCTACAGCTGGCGCAGGTACGTTGTCGACGATCGACTGGTACAGCGGGGTCATGTCTTCAGCCATGTCGGTGTGGTCAAGACCAGCAATACCGTTCAGGGCAGAGGCGTAAACCACTTTGAAGTCCAGCTGTTCTTCGGTAGCACCCAGGTTGTCGAACAGATCGAAGATCTGGTCCAGAACCCAATCAGGACGCGCGCCTGGACGGTCAACCTTGTTGATAACCACGATTGGACGCAGGCCGGCTTCGAAAGCCTTTTTGGTCACGAAACGGGTTTGCGGCATAGGGCCGTCTTGAGCGTCAACCAGCAGCAGAACGGAGTCAACCATCGACATTACGCGTTCTACTTCGCCGCCGAAGTCGGCGTGGCCCGGGGTATCCACGATGTTGATGTGGTAGCCGTTCCAGTTGATGGCGGTGTTTTTCGCCAGAATGGTAATACCGCGCTCTTTCTCCTGGTCGTTGGAGTCCATCACGCGCTCGTCGTTGAGCTCGTTGCGCTCCAGAGTGCCGGATTGGCGCAAGAGTTTGTCTACCAGGGTGGTTTTACCATGGTCAACGTGAGCAATGATGGCGATGTTACGTAGATTTTCGATCACTTGTGTATCTCGATCAGAGGATTCGGTGTGCTGACAGGTCGTGGCAGCGATTAACAGTAGAGTCAGGCCTTGCCGTTACAACTTGACGGTGGCGTCGGGGGGCCGGTGACGCAGGCCACAGGCAAACAGCCCCGGGCTCTTAGCTCGGTCGATAAACGCGCACATTGGCATGTCCCTCACTGAGCAAATGGTGAGCATGCAGGCGACTCATCACGCCTTTGTCGCAATACAACAGGTACTGACGTGTTTCATCCAGTTCCTTGAAGCGGCTGTTCAATGCATAGAACGGCACCGCTTGTACTTCGATGCCAGCCAGTTCCAGCGGTTGATCCTCTTGGGCATCCGGGTGACGGATGTCGATGACGATCTGGCCCGCCAGCACTTCGCTGACCTCTTCGACTTGCAAGTCCTGGCCCAATTCGTCGATCACTCGATCGATCGGCACCAGTTTGGCCCGCTCAAGCGCTCGCTCAAGCACGGCCATATCAAACTGTTGTTCTTCGTACTCCACACGCGGGCGCTTGGCGTGGGTCTTGGGGTTGACCGAAATCACCCCGCAGTATTCAGGCATGTGCTTGGCAAAATCGGCGGTGCCGATCTCGGTTGCCTGATCAATGATGTCCTGCTTGTGGCTGGCGATCAGCGGACGCAAAACCAGCTTGTCGGTCACGCAGTCGATCACCGACAGGTTAGGCAAGGTCTGGCTGGATACCTGGGAAATCGCTTCACCGGTGACCAGTGCATCGATTTCGAGGCGGTCGGCAATACGCGACGCAGCGCGCAACATCATACGCTTCAAAATGACGCCCATATGACCGTTGTCGACTTTGCCGAGAATTTCACCCAGCACTTCTTCAAACGGCACGCTTACAAACAGCACGCGTTGCGAGCTGCCGTACTTCTTCCAGATGTAGTGCGCGACTTCCATCACGCCCAATTCGTGGGCACGCCCGCCGAGGTTGAAGAAGCAGAAATGGCTCATCAGGCCGCGACGCATGATCTGGTAAGCCGCCACGGTGGAGTCGAAACCACCGGACATCAGCACCAGGGTCTGCTCCAGCGAGCCCAGCGGGAAGCCGCCAATGCTGTCGTGCTGGCTGTGAATCACAAACAACCGTTGGTCGCGAATTTCGAAACGGACTTCGATTTCCGGCTTTTTCAGGTCAATTCCGGCCGCGCCGCATTCACGTCGCAGCTTGCTGCCCACGTATTTCTCGATTTCCATCGAGGTAAATGGGTGCTTGCCGCCACGTTTGCAACGCACTGAAAAGATCTTGCCGGCCAACGCATCGCCGAAGTGCAGTTTGCACTTTTCAACGACGTCGTCGAAGTCGCCCAACGGGTACTCGTCGACTTGCAGGAAGTGCGCGATGCCCGGCATGCAGCTCAGGCGTTCGGTCATCTCCTTCAAGGCTTTGGGGTCGCTCACACGGGTTTGCAACTCAATGTTGTCCCACACGCCTGTCACTACCACGGCCGGGTCCAGATCGCGGAGCACAGCACGGATGTTTTTAGCCAATTGACGGACGAAACGCATCCGAACCGGGCGGCTCTTGATAGTGATCTCGGGGAAGACTTTAACAATTAGTTTCATGAAAACAGCGCGCGAGCAGCCTGCCAAAAAAGGGGGGCGCGGATTATAGCGGAAATTGCTCAAGGTTTAACCAGTTATCGTACAAACGGTTTTCATCGCACCAAAATGGTTCATAAAGCACTTATTTCGCTTCATTTGAGTGCGATTAGGGCCGTGAATCCGTAGTCTTGTGGGCTGCCCTGCTTGAGATTGGGGCAAGTCGGGGCACTGGCATGCAATTTGCTCCCTTGTGAGGCAGGTTGCCTTGGCCGAGTATTCGCGCCGGCATCAACCACATTTAAAGGGCTACTCCACTACCAGCCCTAAGCCACCCCGGAGGACACTATGTCGAAGTCGGTTCAACTCATCAAAGATCATGACGTTAAATGGATTGATCTGCGCTTCACTGACACCAAGGGCACACAACATCACGTGACCATGCCGGCCCGTGATGCGTTGGACGAAGACTTCTTCACCGACGGCAAAATGTTCGACGGTTCCTCCATTGCTGGCTGGAAAGGCATCGAAGCGTCCGACATGATCCTGCTGCCAGACGACAGCACGGCTGTTCTGGACCCGTTCACCGAGCAGCCTACGCTGATCCTGGTGTGCGACATCATCGAACCTTCGAGCATGCAGGGTTACGACCGTGACCCACGTGCAATCGCCAAGCGTGCTGAAGAGCACCTGAAAGCGACCGGCATCGGCGACACCGTATTCGCAGGCCCGGAGCCAGAGTTCTTCATCTTTGACTCGGTTAAATTCAAGTCGGACATCTCCGGCTCGATGTTCAAAATCTACTCCGAGCAAGGTTCGTGGATGTCCGACCAGGACGTCGAAGGCGGCAACAAAGGTCACCGTCCAGGCGTTAAAGGCGGCTACTTCCCGGTGCCACCGTTCGACCACGACCACGAAATCCGTACCTCCATGTGCAGCGCACTGGAAGAAATGGGCCTGACCGTTGAAGTTCACCACCACGAAGTGGCGACTGCCGGCCAGAACGAAATCGGCGTCAAGTTCAACACCCTGGTGAAGAAAGCCGACGAAACCCAGACCCTGAAATACGTCGTGCACAACGTTGCCGATGCTTACGGCCGCACCGCGACCTTCATGCCTAAGCCTCTGTATGGCGATAACGGTTCGGGCATGCACGTTCACATGTCCATCTGGAAAGATGGCAAGAACACCTTCGCAGGCGAAGGCTATGCCGGCCTGTCCGACACCGCTCTGTACTTCATCGGCGGCATCATCAAGCACGGTAAGGCACTGAACGGCTTCACCAACCCGGCAACCAACTCCTACAAGCGTCTGGTGCCAGGCTTCGAAGCCCCTGTAATGCTGGCTTACTCGGCGCGTAACCGCTCCGCTTCGATCCGTATTCCTTACGTGTCCAGCCCTAAGGCTCGCCGTATCGAAGCACGTTTCCCGGACCCGGCTGCCAACCCGTACCTGTGCTTCGCTGCACTGCTGATGGCTGGCCTGGACGGCATCCAGAACAAGATCCACCCTGGCGATGCTGCTGACAAAAACCTGTATGACCTGCCGCCAGAAGAAGCCAAGCAGATCCCACAAGTGTGCGGCAGCCTGAAAGAAGCCCTGGAAGAGCTGGACAAAGGTCGTGCGTTCCTGACCAAAGGCGGCGTTTTCAGCGACGACTTCATCGACGCTTACATCGCCCTGAAAAGCGAAGAAGAAATCAAAGTACGTACCTTCGTACACCCACTGGAATACGAGCTGTACTACAGCTGCTAATCCAGACTCACCCGCGCTAGCGGCGTGATGTGAAAGGCCTCCTTCGGGAGGCCTTTTTTTATGCGAAACGTCTTACGCTAATGCGCGCAAACTCTCAGAACTTATCTCCTATGTCTGACAGCCACTTTAAAGCGCGATCTGTAATTTGAGGCAACTCATCATACGGACGCCGACATGACGCTTACTCCTAAAATAAAAGCCTTGCTGCTATCACTGGCCTGCCTGACGTTGTTGGGATGCACCAGCAAAGCGCCTGACGTCATAGTCGAGCAATTGATCAAAACCAGTGAATCCTGGGATGGCGAACCTTACGCCCCCTATCCACTTGGACCGCCTGAAATTACCGTTCTCAAAATCATCATCCCGGCCAATACCGCACTCGGTTGGCACACACATCCCATGCCCAACGTGGCTTACGTGATGTCGGGTGAGCTATTTGTAGAAACCCGGGACGGCAAACACAAACTGCTGCTCAAGCCCGGCCAGGTTCTACCCGAAGTGGTGCAAACAGAACATCGTGGAACCAGCGGTAACCAGCCCGTGGAGCTGATCGTGTTCTATGCGGGCGGTAAGGGCATGCCACTGTCGCAGTAATCGACTGGTGCGCTACTTTTTTGTAAGCCTCTGCGTGCTCGCACTGCCCGCGAGCGCGCAGGTGTACAAACACCTCGACGATCACGGCACGACTCACTACAGCAATACACCCCATGAGCCGTCAAATACCACGCCGATGACACTGGCACCCCTTAACCGCCAACCTGCCGTGGCAATTATCCCCGTCGACAACCCACAACACCTGCTGCCCGAGCAAGAACCCGCCGGCAGTTTTCCAACTGCCACACCCTCGCCTCATCCTCCCGCAAACCCGAACATCGGCGCTTTTGAGAGAAACTGAATCTATTCAGCCAAGTTGCACTATATTGGTGCAATAGATGCACGATGACGTCCTAACCAGCCCACTTTGGTTCAAAAAGCCTCATTGACCGAGCCGGTACGCGATCCAGACGGCCTCCAAGTCCTTATTTCAGGCAATTAGCGCTTCTTTTCGGAGCCTTGGTTTGTTTTTTGCATTTTCCTTGCACCAGCGCCTCACCCGCGCACGCAATCCGGGATCGGCCCATGACCATCAGTGATGCCCTGCACCGACTGTTACTCGACAACCTGACCACCGCCACGTTGCTGCTCAATGACGCTTTGCGCCTTGAGTACATGAACCCGGCGGCGGAAATGCTGCTGGCCATCAGCGGGCAGCGCAGCCATGGGCAATTCATCAGCGAACTGTTCACCGAGACCACCGAGGCCCTGCAATCGCTGCGTCTGGCGGTTGAGCAAGCGCACCCGTTTACCAAGCGCGAAGCGTTGCTGACCTCTGCCACCGGCCAGACCCTGACCGTCGATTACGCAGTCACGCCAATTTTGAGCACGGCGGGCACCATGCTGCTGCTCGAAGTGCACCCACGGGACCGGCTGCTGCGCATCACCAAAGAGGAAGCGCAGCTGTCCAAGCAGGAAACCAGCAAGATGCTGGTGCGCGGTCTGGCTCACGAAATCAAAAACCCGCTGGGCGGTATTCGCGGCGCGGCGCAACTATTGGCGCGCCAACTGCCCGATGAAAACCTGCGCGACTACACCAACGTCATCATCGAAGAAGCCGACCGCCTGCGTAACCTGGTGGACCGCATGCTGGGCTCCAACAAGCTGCCGTCGCTGGCCATGACCAACGTGCACGAAGTGCTCGAGCGCGTGTGCAATCTGGTCGAAGCCGAGACCCAGGGCGACATCACGCTGGTGCGCGATTACGACCCGAGCCTGCCTGACCTGTTGATCGACCGTGAACAGATGATCCAGGCCGTGCTCAATATTGTGCGCAACGCGATGCAGGCCATCAGCGCCCAAAACGAGCTGCGCCTGGGCCGCATCACCTTGCGCACCCGGGCCATGCGCCAGTTCACCATCGGCCATGTGCGCCATCGGCTGGTGACCAAAATTGAAATCATCGACAACGGCCCGGGCATCCCGCCAGAGCTGCACGACACCCTCTTCTTTCCGATGGTCAGCGGACGCCCGGATGGCACCGGGCTGGGCCTTGCCATCACCCAGAACATCATTAGTCAGCACCAGGGATTGATCGAGTGTGAAAGCCAGCCTGGCCACACACTCTTCTCGATCTTTCTACCACTGGAACAAGGAGCCGCATCGACATGAGCCGAAGTGAAACCGTGTGGATCGTCGACGACGACCGTTCAATCCGTTGGGTCCTGGAAAAAGCCTTGCAACAGGAAGGCATGACCACGCAGAGCTTCGACAGCGCCGATGGGGTGATGAGCCGTCTGGCTCGTCAGCAGCCGGACGTGATCATTTCTGACATCCGCATGCCGGGCGCCAGTGGCCTCGACCTGCTGGCCAAGATCCGCGCACAGCATCCGCGCCTGCCCGTGATCATCATGACCGCGCATTCCGACCTGGACAGCGCTGTCGCCTCTTATCAGGGCGGCGCGTTTGAATACCTGCCCAAGCCGTTTGACGTTGACGAGGCCGTGTCGCTGGTCAAGCGTGCTAATCAGCACGCCCAGGAGCAACAAGGCCTGGCCGTGGCGCCCGCAGCGGCCCCCACCCCCGAGATCATTGGCGAAGCGCCCGCGATGCAGGAGGTGTTTCGCGCCATTGGTCGCCTCAGCCACTCCAACATCACCGTGCTGATCAACGGCGAATCCGGCACCGGTAAAGAGCTGGTGGCCCACGCCCTGCATCGCCACAGCCCACGGGCCGCCTCGCCATTTATTGCGTTGAACATGGCGGCGATCCCCAAGGACCTGATGGAGTCCGAGCTGTTCGGTCACGAAAAAGGCGCCTTTACGGGTGCGGCCAACCTGCGTCGCGGACGCTTTGAACAAGCCGACGGCGGCACGTTGTTCCTCGACGAAATCGGCGACATGCCAGCCGACACCCAGACCCGCCTGCTGCGCGTGCTGGCCGATGGCGAATTCTACCGGGTGGGCGGGCATATTCCGGTCAAGGTCGACGTGCGCATCATTGCGGCGACCCACCAGAACCTCGAAACCCTGGTGCAGGCCGGCAAGTTCCGTGAAGACTTGTTCCATCGCCTGAACGTCATCCGCATCCATATTCCGCGTTTGTCAGATCGTCGCGAAGACATCCCGACGCTGGCGCGGCACTTTCTCAGCAGCGCGGCGCAAGAGCTGTCGGTCGAGCCAAAACTGCTGAAAGCCGAAACCGAGCAATACCTGCGCAACCTGCCGTGGCCAGGCAATGTGCGCCAGCTTGAAAACACCTGCCGCTGGATCACGGTAATGGCTTCGGGCCGCGAAGTGCACATCAGCGACTTGCCCCCCGAGTTGCTGAACCTGCATCAAGACGCGTCGCCGGTGACCAACTGGGAGCAAGCGTTGCGGCAATGGGCCGATCAGGCGCTGGGCCGTGGCCAGTCGAGCCTGCTCGACAGTGCGGTACCGACCTTTGAGCGCATCATGATCGAGACGGCCCTCAAACACACCGCTGGCCGCCGCCGCGATGCCGCCGTGTTGCTGGGCTGGGGCCGCAACACCCTGACCCGCAAGATCAAAGAGCTGGGCATGAAAATCGACGGCGACGAGGATGACGGCGACGACGCTTAAACGCCGTTTAATGTAGGAGCAGCCGGTCGACGCTCGATTGTCTCGCGATCTTTTGATCTTTTAAAAGATCGCGAGCAAGCTCGCTCCTACACGTTTACGGACACCGCACCACTCGTATGCATCTCGCCCCACTTCTGTGCACTGCACACCCCAACGCCTCTGACCTGCTGCGCACAACACACCCGCCCCACACACAAAAGCCCCGGATTCCGGGGCTTTTGCGTCTATGCAAAGAAAATAATAGCCAAAAAACAAAACTGGCACGCGCCCTGCAATAACCCTGTTACCTAAGCAACACCGGTTTAGGGGACCTTGGTACAGGCAGGCCAGGACTCCCCACTTTTACACCGCAGCCTTGATGCCATCTGCATCAACGCGCACAACGCTTTTAGGGAACCCGGTACAGGCAGGCCGGGACTCCCTTCTTTTACACCAGAGCCTTGATGCCACCGGCATCAACGCGTTCTACGCTTTTGGGGAGCCTGGTACAGGCAGGCCGGGACTCCCTCTTTTATTACTCATGCAGGTTCACCTGCAGCCGCCAGCGCCCATCCTGCGGCGCACCGGCCCAGTCGCCCTTCAAGGCGCGGGCCGCCACCAGGGTCAGCATCACGCCCGCATCGGTGCGCCTCACTCGCCAGTTCACATCCCTACCGTTCACCTTAAGCTGGCCATTTTGCGGCTGGCCCTTCGCCGCGAATAACAGCCCGAGGGTGCCATCCACCCATTCGCCGTGCAGCTTGGGCTCGTGGTTAAACCACACCACCAACCCCTGCGGCTGTACCTCTATCTGCTGCAGCTCAGTCGGCTCAGGCATCGTCAAACGGCCGATCATCATCCCGACCATCACACCGACTATCGCCAAAGAACCTAAAACCCGTGGCCATAGTTTCGGCCTTGGGTCCTCTTCAGGCGTAGAATGCTGCCCATCTTTATATTCGGAGCCGTGCATGTTTCACGTCATCCTTTTTCAACCAGAAATTCCGCCGAATACCGGCAACATTATCAGGCTCTGCGCCAACAGCGGTTGCCACCTGCACTTGATCGAGCCTATCGGTTTTGAGCTGGACGACAAGCGCCTGCGCCGGGCAGGCCTGGATTATCACGAATACGCGCCGCTCAAGCGCCATGCCGACCTGGCCAGTTGCCTGGAAAGCCTGGGCCATCCGCGCCTGTTCGCTTTTACCACTAAAGGCTCGCGGCCGTTCCACGATGTGCAGTTTGCTGAGGGCGATGCCTTTATCTTCGGCCCTGAAAGCCGTGGCCTGCCGCCTGAGGTGCTCGACGCGCAAGACAGCGATCACCGCCTGCGCCTGCCCATGCGCGAAGGCTGCCGCAGCCTGAACCTGTCCAACACCGTGGCCGTGGCCGTTTACGAAGCCTGGCGCCAGTTGGGGTTTAAGTAACCACACAACACTGTGTAGCCGCTGCCGTAGGCTGCGATAAGGGCCGAAGGACCTTCGCCTTTCATCAAAAGCAAAAGCGGGGCCGCTACGCAACCCATCGCAGCCTGCGGCAGCGGCTACAAGCCCATAAAAAAAGCGCCATTCAGGCGCTTTTTTATGGGCGGGGCGCTGTTTACTGAACAGTCGCGCTGCCTTCTTCTTGCATGCGCTGCAGCTCTTGGGCGTACAGAGCATCGAAGTTCACCGGAGCCAGCATCAACGCCGGGAACGAACCACGAACCACCAGGCTGTCCAGAGTTTCGCGGGCATACGGGAACAGCAGGTTCGGGCAGAACGCGCCCAGGGTGTGGCTCATCGAAGCTTGATCAAGGTTTTTGATCAGGAAGATGCCAGCCTGCTGAACTTCAGCAATAAACGCCACTTCTTCAGCGTTTTTCACGGTGACCGACAAGGTCAGAACCACTTCAAAGAAGTCGCCTTCCAGTGGCTTTTGGCGGGTGTTGAGGTCCAAAGCAACGCTCGGCTCCCACTGCTGACGGAAGATGGCCGGGCTTTTCGGCGCTTCAAACGACAGGTCACGTACGTAAATACGCTGCAGGGAGAATTGTGGAGCAGTGTCTTCGTCGCTAACAGCAGCGGTGTTCTGTTGGTCAGTCATCACAGATCCTTGATCATCTTGGGGCTTTAGAGAATGAGAGTCAGACGTTCAGCAGCGCATCCAATTTACCTGCGCGTTCGAGCGCAAACAGGTCATCGCATCCACCCACATGCCGGTCGCCGATCCAAATTTGCGGAACGGAGGTACGACCTGCTTTTTGGGTCATTTCTGCACGAACTTGAGGCTTGCCGTCGACTTTGATTTCTTCGAAGGCAACACCCTTTTTCTCCAGCAAAGCCTTGGCTCGCATGCAGTAAGGGCAATAGTCGCTGGAATATACGATGACCTTGGACATAGTTACTTCACCACTGGGAGGTTATCTGCACGCCAGGTCGCAATACCGCCGGACAGCTTGGCGGCGTTGTAGCCGGCTTTAAGCAGTTCGCGTGCGTGCGTGCCGGAGTGCTGGCCAGCCGCATCCACCAGGATCAGGGTCTTGCCCTTGTGCTTGTCCAGTTCGGCAATGCGCGCCATCAGTTTGTCTTGCGGAATGTTCAGCGCACCCACAATGTGGCCGGCAGCAAAGTCTTTGGCCGGGCGAATATCAATCACCACGCCTTCGTCGCGATTGACCAGACCGGTCAGTTCGCCGGTGCTGACGCTGCGGCCGCCGCGGCTCACCTCATGGGCGATCAACAACGCCAACAAGATGACAAACGCGCCTACAAGCAGGTAGTGAGAAGTGGCAAATGCAATCAGGTGATCAACCATCAGAAGGTTCCAGGGCGTGAAAATGTGGGCCAGTATACACAGGCACCATGGCCCGCCAAACCCCGCCCGGCGGTGACGCCACATGAACTTCGCTTTAAACTGCGCATCTTCTTGATACTTCTATTAACCACGCCACGAGTGGGATCTATGACTACCACGCCTAAACCTCTGATCCTGATCATCCTGGATGGCTTCGGTCACAGTGAAAGTCACGATTACAACGCCGTCTATTCAGCCAAAAAACCTGTGCTCGATCGCCTCACCGCCAGCATGCCAAACGGCCTGATCTCAGGTTCGGGCATGGATGTAGGGCTGCCGGACGGCCAAATGGGTAACTCCGAGGTCGGCCACATGAACCTCGGCGCCGGGCGCGTGGTTTATCAGGATTTCACCCGCGTCACCAAGTCGATCCGCGACGGCGAGTTCTTCGAGAACCCGACCATTTGCGCAGCCGTGGACAAAGCCGTTGGCGCGGGCAAAGCCGTGCACATCATGGGCCTGCTGTCGGATGGCGGTGTTCACAGCCATCAGGACCACTTGATCGCGATGGCCGAGCTGGCCGTTAAACGCGGCGCTGAAAAAATCTACCTGCACGCCTTCCTTGATGGTCGCGATACGCCGCCTAAAAGCGCTGCATCGTCGATCGAGCTGCTGGACGAGGCCTTCAAAACCCTCGGCAAAGGCCGTATCGCCAGCCTGATTGGCCGTTACTTCGCCATGGACCGCGACAATCGCTGGGACCGTGTGGCGCAAGCCTACAACCTGATCGTCGACGGCAAAGGCGAGTTCAACGCTGCCACCGCGCAACAAGGCCTTGAAGCCGCGTATGCCCGCGGCGAAAGCGATGAGTTCGTAAAACCCACCACCATCGGTGAGCCTGTGACCGTTGAAGACGGCGACGCCGTGGTCTTCATGAACTTCCGTGCCGACCGCGCCCGTGAGCTGACCCGTGTGTTTGTGGAAGACGGCTTCAAGGAATTCGAACGTGCACGCCAGCCGAAACTGGCCGGCTTCGTCATGCTGACCCAATACGCGGCCAGCATCCCGGCCCCGAGCGCCTTCGCACCGGGCAGCCTGGAAAACGTGCTTGGCGATTACCTGGCAAAAAACGGCAAAACCCAGCTGCGCATTGCCGAAACCGAAAAATACGCCCACGTGACGTTCTTTTTCTCGGGTGGCCGCGAAGAACCGTTCCCCGGCGAAGAGCGCATTTTGATTCCGTCGCCGAAAGTCGCGACCTATGACCTGCAGCCAGAAATGAGCGCGCCTGAGGTCACCGACAAAATCGTTGATGCCATCGAGCACCAGCGCTACGACGTGATCGTGGTCAACTACGCCAACGGTGACATGGTCGGCCACAGCGGTGTGTTCGACGCCGCCGTCAAAGCCGTTGAATGCCTGGACGCCTGCGTGGGTCGTATCGTTGAAGCGCTGGACAAAGTGGGCGGCGAAGCGCTGATCACCGCTGACCACGGCAACGTTGAACAGATGGAAGACGAGTCTACTGGTCAGGCGCACACCGCCCACACCTGCGAACCCGTACCGTTCATCTATGTTGGCAAGCGTGCGCTGAAAGTCCGCGAAGGCGGTGTACTGGCTGACGTCGCACCGACCATGCTCAAGCTGTTGGGGCTACCACAGCCCAAAGAAATGACCGGCACCAGCATTCTGGTCGACGCCTAAGCACCCTGTAGCCGCTGCCGCAGGCTGCGATGGGGCGCGCAGCGGCCCTGCTTTATTAAAGGGCCTTCGGCCCTTATCGCAGCCTGCGGCAGCGGCTACAACGTCCTCAACACACTGGATTCAGGCCACAATTTCACCTTCATCCATTCCTTATAGACAACGTTGGCGGGCATACTAGGCCGTCCCGTTCCTCCAGGTGTCGCCCGCCCCATGCTTCGCGCCCTTATAGCTCTGACCCTCACATGCCTGCTCCAACCGGCGTTTGCCGACGAGCGCGCGCAAACTCAACAGCAGCTGGAAGCCACGCGTCAGGACATCGGCGAGCTGAAAAAGCTCCTCGGCAAGCTCCAGGAAGAAAAATCCGGCGCGCAAAAAGACCTGCGCAGCACCGAAACCGAAATCGGCAAGCTGGAAAAGCAGGTGGAGGCCCTGCAACAAGAACTAAAAAAGAGTGAAGGCGAGTTGCTGCGCCTTGATAGTGAGAAGAAAAAACTCAACAGCGCAAAAGTTGAACAGCAACGTCTGATCGCCATTCAAGCCCGGGCCGCGTATCAAGGTGGCCGTCAGGAATACCTCAAGCTGCTGCTCAACCAGCAAAACCCCGAGAAGTTCGCTCGAACCCTCACCTATTACGATTATCTGAGCCAGGCCCGTCTGGCCCAGCTCAAAGGGTTTAACGAAACCCTGCGCCAGTTGGCCAATGTCGAATCCGACATCAACACTCAACAGGCACAACTGCTGACACAAAAAAGCAGCCTGGACAGCCAGCGCGCCGAACTCGACAAAGTCCGAGCTGACCGCCAGCAAGTGCTGGCCAAGATCAACGCCGACGTCAAAAACCGCGATCAAAAGTTACAAGCTCGCGAGCAGGATCAGGCAGATCTGGCTAAAGTCCTCAAGACCATTGAAGAAACCCTCGCCCGTCAGGCCCGCGAAGCCGAAGAGGCGCGGCAAAAAGCCCTGATCGCGCAACAGGAAGCCGAAAAGAAACGCCAGCGTGAGGCTGAATCGGTAGCTACTGACGCCCCACGCAAAGTGGTCAAGTCCACCCCAGGTGCCTTGGTTTCAAGTGCAGGCGTCTCTTATGGCGGACCTTTTTCTCAGGCACGGGGCAAACTTCCTTGGCCGGTTGATGGTCGATTGCTTGCCCGCTTCGGTGAAAGCCGTGGCGATGACGCCCGTGCCAAGTGGGACGGGGTGATGATCAGCGCCAATGCGGGCACCCAGGTGCACGCGGTGCACGGCGGTCGGGTGGTGTTTGCCGACTGGCTGCGCGGCGCCGGGCAACTGGTCATTCTGGACCACGGTAACGGTTACTTAAGTTTGTATGGCCACAATCAGACCCTGCTTAAGTCCGCTGGAGACATTGTGAAAGCTGGCGATGTGATCTCCACCGTGGGCAACAGCGGTGGGCAAGCCACACCAGCGCTGTACTTTGCTATTCGTCAGCAGGGCCGCCCCAGCGACCCTGCACAATGGTGCCGCACTCAAGGATGAGTGCCATCACCTTTAATACGTAGGAGTTCGTTCAACATGCCGCACTTGTCCCGCCTCAACTCGCTGGCCCTGACGATCGCTCTGGTGATTGGATCACCCATGGTGTTTGCTGCCCAGCCAGTCGCTCAGCCTGCGGCCGCTGCCAGCGCCAAGGCACCGCTGCCGCTGGAAGAGCTGCGTACATTTGCCGAGGTCATGGACCGCATCAAGGCCGCGTATGTTGAACCGGTAGACGACAAGACCCTGCTGGAGAACGCCATCAAGGGCATGCTCAGCAACCTTGACCCGCACTCTGCGTACCTGGGCCCCGAAGACTTCGCCGAGCTGCAAGAAAGCACCAGCGGCGAGTTCGGTGGCCTGGGCATCGAAGTCGGCTCGGAAGACGGCAATATCAAAATCGTTTCGCCGATCGATGACACCCCCGCCAGCAAGGCCGGCATCCAGGCGGGCGACTTCATCGTCAAGATCAATGGCCAGCCTACCAACGGCCTGACCATGACCGAAGCCGTGGACAAAATGCGCGGCAAGGTCGGCCAAAAAATCACCCTGACCCTGGTTCGCGGTGGCGGTGCGCCATTCGATGTGACGCTGACCCGCGCCAATATCCAGGTCAAGAGCGTCAAGGCACAACTGCTCGAAGACGGCTACGGCTATATCCGCATTACCCAGTTCCAGGTCAAGACCGGCGAAGAAGTCGCCGCGGCGCTGGCCAAACTGCGCAAAGAAAACGGCAACAAGAAGCTCAAGGGCATCATCCTTGACCTGCGTAACAACCCGGGCGGCGTGCTGCAATCAGCCGTTGAAGTGGTCGACCACTTCATCAAGAAAGGCCTGATCGTGTACACCAAAGGCCGCCTGCCAAACTCCGAACTGCGCTTCTCGGCCACCGGCAAAGACTTGAGCGAAGCTGTGCCGCTGGTGGTGCTGATCAACGGCGGCAGCGCCTCGGCATCCGAAATCGTCGCCGGCGCCCTGCAAGATCAAAAACGTGGCGTGGTCATGGGCACGCCAAGCTTCGGCAAAGGCTCGGTGCAGACCGTCTTGCCGCTGAACAACGACCGCGCACTGAAGATCACCACCGCGCTGTACTACACCCCGAACGGGCGCTCGATTCAGGCCCAGGGCATCGTGCCGGACATCGAAGTCAATCGCGCCAAGATCACCCGCGAGCAAGACAACGAGTACTACAAAGAGGCCGACCTGCAAGGTCACCTCGGCAACGGCAACGGCGGTGCAGACAAACCGACCGGCTCCGGCACCAAAGCCAAACCCATGCCGCAAGACGATGACTACCAGTTGAGCCAGGCCTTGAGCCTGCTCAAAGGCTTGAGCATCACGCGCGGCAATTAAAGGTGCGCTTCTGGTCTGTCATCGCCCTGCTCTGCTGCCTGAGCGGCGCCGCCCACGCGGCGCCTGCCAGCAACCCCGAGGCACCGCGCAAGGCTTACCTGACCCTGATCATCGACGACCTGGGGCAAAACCTGCCCCGTGATCGGCGTGTTCTGGCCTTTGCGGGGCCGGTGACCACGGCAATCATGCCCGACACCCCGCACGCCGCTGAATTTGCCCGTGAAGCGCACAAGGCGGGCAAAATCGTCATTCTGCACATGCCGATGGACCCGGCCACAGGGCCGTTTGCCTGGCACCCCGACCTGCCTCTGGAGGAACTGGCCAAACGCCTCGATGCGGCATTCAAGGCCGTGCCCTACACCAGCGGCATCAACAACCATGAAGGCAGCCGCATGACCGCTCAGCCGCAGGCGATGGCCTGGTTGATGGGCGAGTTGCAACAGCGGCACAAATTCTTCGTCGACAGCCGCACCAGCGCCAAAACGGTTGCCGCGGCCGAGGCGCAAAAAATTGGCCTGGCCAGCGTGTCGCGGGACGTGTTCCTGGACAACGTGCGCACCGAAGACGCCATCACCCAGCAGCTCAACACCGCGATCAAACACGCACGCAGCCACGGCTCGGTGGTCATGATCGGTCACCCCTACCCGCAAACCCTCGCTGTGCTCGAACGCGAACTGCCCAAGCTCAAAGCCCGGGGCATCGACTGGATCGACATCAAACAAATGATCGGCGTGCGCAGCAACCAAGCGATGGACGCGCATGGCAAGAACGGGGTTTATCGCTGAAACATCTTTGTAGGAGCGAGCTTGCCTCGCGATCTTTTTAAAGATCAAAAGATCGCGAGGCAGAGGTTGAGTTAGAGGTAGCGAGCGCGGATTTTGTCCAGTTCGCCTTCGGCCTTGAGCTGATCCAGCGCGGTCTGCAATTTGCTGACCACGGCGTCGGGCACTTGCTTGTTCAATGCCAGAAACAACTGCGCCTGATTAAACCGCAGCACCGTCTTGAACCCTGAAATACCCACCTGCCGGGCCAAAAACTGCCCCGCCGGATCACCTGTGGCCCACAGGTCGATGTGACCGGCCTGCAGCTTTCTGGCGTTGTCCTGGTCGCGTAACACAATGACCGGCGCGTAGCCCTGCTTCTCCAGGAACATGGCGATCACATCGTCCTTGTAAGCGCCTATTCGATAGGCCCGCGCTTGCTCAAGCGTGGTCAGTTCAATGGGGCTATTGGCCCGCGCCAGCAGCACCCAGTCGTCCGGGCCAAGCGGGCCGACCCACTTGAACAGGTGTTCACGCTCAGGCACCCGCGCCGTTACAAACACCCCGTAGTTGGGGTTATCCATCGCCAGGTTGTAAATACGCTGCCAAGGGAAGCGCAAGGTCATGCTGTAGTCGACGCCTGCACGCTCGAACGTTTCACGCAGAATATCGACGGCAATGCCTTCAAGATTCTGGTTCTGCGCAAAGTTCTTGCCGTTTTTGGCCATGTTGTAAGGCGGGAAATTTTCAGTCAGCAGCACCAGCGATGGCCGCTCGGCCGGGGCCGCAAACACGCTACTCACCAGCAACATCGTGCAACTGGCAAGCAAGAAACAGAGACGCTTAAACATAACGTTTACCCAAATCCATGGTGTGCAAAGAGTGCCGTGGGCTTGCCATGCTGTCCAGTAGCCTTTGGACGTGTGGCCGGATTGGGTAAAACGATGAAGCATCAGCGCCCATTGCAGGCGCTGAAGGGCCAGGCTATTAGCGCACTACAATCCCGCGCTCAGCCATATAGGCCTTGGCTTCTGGCACGGTGTATTCGCCGAAGTGGAAAATACTGGCGGCCAGCACGGCACTGGCGTGGCCTTCCAGGATGCCATCGGCCAAATGCTGCAGGTTGCCGACGCCCCCGGAAGCGATGACCGGAATGCCCAGCGCGTCGCTGATGGCACGGGTCACGCCCAGGTCAAAACCGCTTTTCATGCCGTCCTGATCCATGCTGGTCAGCAGGATCTCACCGGCGCCCAAGCCTTCCATCTTCATCGCCCACTCGACCGCGTCGAGCCCGGTCGGCTTGCGCCCGCCATGGGTGAAGATTTCCCAACGCGGGGTTTCACCCGGCTGCGAGACTTTTTTCGCATCAATGGCGACCACGATGCACTGCGAGCCGAAATGCTGCGCGGCTTCGCCCACAAACTCCGGGTTGAACACCGCCGCCGTGTTGATCGACACCTTGTCGGCACCGGCATTGAGCAGGTTGCGAATGTCTTGAATGCAACGCACGCCGCCGCCCACGGTCAGCGGGATAAACACCTGGCTGGCCATGCGCTCAACGGTATGCAGCGTGGTGTCGCGGCCATCGACGCTGGCGGTGATGTCGAGAAAGGTAATCTCGTCAGCCCCTTGCTCGTCATAGCGACGGGCGATCTCGACCGGGTCACCCGCATCGCGGATGTTCTCAAATTTAACGCCCTTCACAACCCGACCGTTATCCACGTCCAGGCAAGGGATGATGCGTTTGGCCAGCGCCATGCGGTTCTCCTCAGCCCTTGTAGCTGTCGCAGAAGGCTTGCGCTTCGGCGACATCCAAGGTGCCTTCGTAGATGGCGCGGCCAGTGATGGCGCCCACGATGCCCGGCGCCTTGGCGTCCAGCAGGGCTTTGATATCGCCCAGGTTGTGGATACCGCCCGACGCGATCACCGGGATGCTAGTGGCCGCGGCCAAGGCTGCGGTGAACTCCACGTTGCAGCCCTGCATCATGCCGTCTTTGGCGATGTCGGTATAAACGATGGCCGACACGCCGTCGGCTTCAAAGCGCTTGGCCAGGTCGATGACCTGCACGTTGCTGACTTCAGCCCAGCCGTCAGTGGCCACGAAGCCATCTTGCGCATCCATGCCGACAATGATTTTGCCGGGGAAGGCACGGCAGGCTTCAGCCACGAACTCCGGGTTCTTGACCGCTTTGGTGCCCAGGATCACATAGCTCACGCCCGCCTTGACGTAGTGCTCGATGGTCTCCAGCGAGCGAATGCCGCCGCCAATCTGGATCGGCAGGTGCGGGTAACGCTTGGCGATGGCAGTCACCACCTCACCGTTGACCGGCTGGCCTTCAAAGGCGCCGTTCAGGTCAACCAGATGCAGACGACGGCAACCGCCTTCTACCCATTTGGCGGCCATGCTCACCGGGTCATCGGAGAACACCGTGGAATCTTCCATACGGCCTTGGCGCAGACGTACACAGGCACCGTCTTTAAGATCGATAGCGGGGATAATCAGCATCTGGCAAACCTTCAAATTCGGGAGTCAGTGACTCGAAAATCAATTCTTTTCAAGTGCCCACAGGTCGCTTTCGATGCTCTCGAACCTCTCTTTGAGGTGCGTCTGCACATCGAAAATCGCGCGATTGTAGTAATGCGGCGCGATTTCGCGAGTGAACAGCTCAAGGATTTCAGCCGCTTCAAACGAACCCAGGTCCAGTTCGAAGCGGTCTTCCATAAAGCGTTTAATTTTGCTGGTGGCTTCGCTCTCTTGCTCTGGGGTGAGCGTGAGAATCGGCAGCTTCGGCTTGCGCGGCGCCATTACCAGCGGCCGTCCCAGGCAACGAAGTTTTCCAGCAACTGCAAGCCGTGGGTGTGGCTCTTCTCGGGGTGGAACTGCACCGCGAAACGCGAGCCTTCGGCCAGCGCAGCCGCGAAGTCGACGCCGTAATGCCCGCCACCGACCACCTGGCGAGGGTTGCCCGCCGAGATGTAGTAGCTGTGCACAAAGTAGAAGCGCGCCAGGTCCGGAATGCTGTGCCACAGCGGGTGATCGACCTTCTGCTGCACTTCGTTCCAGCCCATGTGCGGCACCTTGAGGTGCTCGCCCTCTTCATGAAGGTCTTTGCCGAAAAACTTCACCTGGCCCGGGAACAGGCCGATGCAGTCGACGCCGCCGTTCTCTTCGCTGCTGTCGAGCAGGGCTTGCATGCCGACGCAAATACCCAGAAAAGGACGGTCCTGGCTGACTTCACGCACCAGCGAGTCGAAACCCAAACGGCGGATTTCAGCCATGCAGTCGCGAATCGCGCCCACACCCGGGAACACCACGCGGTCGGCTTCGCGAATCACGTTGGCATCGCTGGTGATCAACACCCGGCCGGCGCCCACGTGTTCCAGCGCCTTGGCCACCGAGTGCAAGTTACCCATGCCGTAATCGATAACCGCCACTGTCTGCATCAGAGTACGCCCTTGGTCGATGGCATTTGCCCGGCCATACGCTCATCGAGCGTGATCGCCATGCGCAGTGCGCGGCCGAAAGCCTTGAACACGGTTTCGATCTGGTGGTGGGTGTTGGTGCCGCGCAGGTTGTCGATGTGCAGTGTCACGTTGGCGTGGTTCACAAAGCCCTGGAAGAACTCTTGAAACAGGTCAACGTCGAAACCGCCGACGGTGGCACGGGTGTACGGAACATGCATTTGCAGGCCAGGACGGCCCGAAAAATCGATGACCACGCGCGACAGCGCTTCATCCAGCGGGACATAAGCGTGACCGTAGCGGGTCATGCCTTTTTTGTCGCCGACCGCTTGGTTGAAGGCTTTACCCAGGGTAATGCCAACGTCCTCGACGGTATGGTGATCGTCGATATGCAGGTCGCCTTTGCACTCGATGTCCAGGTCGATCAGCCCATGCCGGGCGATCTGGTCGAGCATGTGCTCAAGAAAAGGCACACCGATATCGAATCGGGCCTTACCGGTACCATCCAAGTTGATCGAGGCTTTGATCTGGGTTTCCAGAGTATCGCGCTCGACTGACGCCTTACGTTCGGCCATCACCAGCTCCGCAAAATCATTGGGCGAAAAAGGTGGCCATTATAGGCACGGGTCAGGCAAACAGAAACATGGAAGGGGATGAGCGTACGCAAAACACTGTAGGAGCGAGCTCGCCTCGCGATCTTTTGATCTTTAAAGCTCGCGAGGCAAGCTCGCTCCTACAGATTAACCACGGGTATTAGTGAAACAGCACCGCTGTTTTCTGCACCGTGACCCACACACCCCACAACAGGGGAATGCCCACCGCCAACCACGCGGCAATGGTCAAGGGACGGCTGCCCGGCGCGGCTTTCCATTCCAGCGAGGTCGTCACATCGGCGCCTTTGTCATGCCCCAGCGCTTGCTCAGCCGCCAGTTGCGCGTCGGTCATGAAGTACTTGTCAGCCACCGGGCGCACCAGCAGGTTGCAGATAAAGCCCAGCACCAGCAGGCCCGCCAAGATGTACAAGGTGATGTCATAGGCCGCCGCGCGTGGCACCCCGATGCTCAACTGGTACTCGCGCAGGTAGTTGACCAATACCGGCCCCAACACACCCGCCGCCGCCCAGGCGGTCAGCAAGCGGCCGTGAATGGCCCCGACCATTTGCGTGCCGAACAAGTCCGCCAAGTAAGCCGGCACCGTGGCAAAACCACCGCCGTACATCGACAAGATGATGCAGAACGCCGCCACAAACAGCGACACGTTGCCCAGATGCCCCAGGTTGGGAACCATCGCGTACAGCGCAAAGCCCAGCGCGAAAAACACAAAATAGGTGTTTTTGCGCCCCAGGTAGTCCGAGAACGACGCCCAAAAGAATCGCCCGCCAATGTTGAACAAGCTCAACAAACCGGTGAACCCGGCCGCGATGGCCGCGATCTGGCCCAGTTGCACAGCGTCCAGCTGGCTGAACGACAGGTCGTTGCCCAGCAACTTGCCGGCGAACACCTCCTGCAACAACGGCGAGGCCATGCCCAGAATGCCGATACCGGCCGACACGTTCAGGCACAACACCAGCCACACCAAAGCAAACTGCGGTGTTTTCCAGGCCACGCTCACGTGCACATGGCGCTTGGTGATCATCGAGTTGGCCACCTTGTTCGGCGAAGGCGTCCAGCCTGCGGGCTTCCAGCCGGTCGGCGGCACGCGGTACGACAAAGCGCCACCGATCATGAACACGAAGTAAATCGCCGCCATGGCCACAAAGCTCTGCCACACACCCACGCCATCCGGCCCGGCAAAATGCCCCATCAACGCAGTCGCCAACGGTGCGCCCACCATGGCCCCGCCGCCGAAGCCCATGATCGCCATGCCGGTGGCCATGCCGCGTTTGTCCGGGAACCACTTGATCAGCGTCGACACGGGCGAGATGTAACCCAGGCCCAGACCGATACCGCCGATCACCCCCGAACCCAGCCACATCAGCCAGATTTGGTGGGTATAAATGCCCAGCGCCGAAATCAGCAGGCCGCCGCACCAGCACAATGCCGAGACCACACCCGCCTTGCGTGGCCCGGCATGTTCCAGCCAACCGCCCCACACCGCTGCCGAGCAGCCCAGAAAGATGAAGAACAAGGTGTAGATCCAGCCGAGCATCGAGATCGGCCAGTCGCATTGCGATGAGAACACCTGCGCGATAAAACTCATGTCCGGCGCGCAAGCAACGGCTTGGGTGATGCCTACCGCTTTAGACAATGGCAGCCAAAACACGGAAAAACCGTAAGCCATACCGATGCACAAGTGAATGGCCAACGCGGCAGGCGGAACCAGCCAGCGGTTGAAACCGGGTTTGGCGATGATGCGTTCTTTGGACAAAAACGCAGGCTGCGAGGCAGGGTTGCCCGCGACAGTACTGGTTGTCATTGTTATCTCCCCCATGGATGGAATGTTCCCCAGGTACGCTCAACCCCCGACTTTGGCGCCTTATAGCGCACAGCCATTTTGTAGGATTCAGATCAAGGCAAGACACTACGCCCTGGAAGCCCTGGAAAACGGACGGAGATTACCATTTGAGCGTAGGCCAAAGCCTGCGCTGATGCGGTCTTTCATCGGCAAACTGTTCTGACACTATCCGCGCCCCAGTCCGTCATCGCGTGGCGCTATACTCAGCGGCTAAATTTGAAACTCACCTCCCAACAGACTTACAAGGACTCGCCCATGAAAGCGTTCGGCAAAATCCTGGGTCTGGTGCTTCTCGGGTTGTTGCTGATCATCGTGGCGCTGGGCTTTGCCCTCAGCCACCTGTTCGATCCCAACGATTACAAAGACGAGATCCGCCAGATAGCCCGTGACAAAGCCCACATTGAGCTGACCCTCAATGGCGACATCGGTTGGAGCCTCTTCCCGTGGCTTGGCCTGGAACTGCACGACGCCAGCGTGGCGACCCTGACAGCCCCCGACCAGCCTTTTGCCGACCTGCAAATGCTCGGCCTGTCAGTGCGCGTGCTGCCGCTGCTGCGCAAAGAAGTGCAAATGAGCGACGTTCGGGTCGAAGGCCTGAACCTGCACCTGACGCGCGACAAAGACGGTCGCGGCAACTGGGAAGACATCGGCAAGCCTGCACCCGCTGCGCCCGGCACTGAAACAGCCGCCACCGACAGCACCAAGCCTGCTGCCGCAGACACCGCCAGCCAGCCGATCAAGCTCGACATCGACAGCCTGACCGTGAACAACGCCCGCGTTGAATACAGCGACGAGCAGACCGGCAAGCAGTTCAGCGCCGAGAGCATCCAGCTGAGCACCGGCCCGGTTCACGAGGCCACCAGCATCCCGGTCAAATTGACCGCCTTTCTGGGCACCAACCAGCCGGTGATGCGGGTCAAGACTGAACTCGACGGCAAGCTGCGTTTTGACCGCGTGCTCAAGCGTTATCAGCTCGAAGACATGAAGATCGTGGGCGAAGCCTCGGGCGAGCCGCTGCAAGGCAAAACCATGAACTTCTCGGCTTCTGGCCAGCTTTTGGTCGATATGGCAGCGAACGTCGCCGAATGGAGCAGCCTGAAGATTTCTGCCAACCAGTTGCGCGCCCTCGGTGAACTCAAGGCCAACAGCCTCGACAAAACTCCACAAATCAGCGGCGGCCTGTCGATTGCACAGCTTGACCTGGCCAAGTTCCTCGACAGCATCGGCCAGCCCCTGCCCACCATGGCGCCGGGCAGCCTGAGCAAGTTCGAACTGGTCACCCAGCTCTCCGCTACGCCGACTAGCGTGAGCTTTGATGACCTCAAGCTGAGCCTCGATGACAGCACCTTCAATGGCCGCATCGCCGTCGAAGACTTCGCCAAGCAAGCCTTGCGTATTCAGCTCAAAGGCGACACGTTCGACGCTGATCGCTACCTACCGCCTAAATCAGCCGAAGCCAATGGCGCCAAGGCTGCGCGTCAGGCCGAAGTGCAAGGCAGCGAAGCCAGCGCATTGACCGCCTCGGGTGACAGTCCGCTGCCGGATGCGCCAACCAAAAGCGGCTGGAGCACCACCAAGATCATCCCCGTCGAGCGCCTGAAAACCCTGGACCTGAACGCCGACATCAGCTTTGGCCAACTGACCCTGAGCAAATTGCCCATTCAGAATGCAGCACTCAAAGCCAACAGCAAAGACGGTGTGCTGACCCTCGAAAATCTCAGCGGCAGCCTCTACAAAGGCACGTTTGCCGCCAACGGCAGCCTGAATGTGCAGCCGGTGTTGCCGGTGGTCAAACTGCAAACCCGCATCACCAGTGTGCCGGTCGAGAAGATCCTCCAGAGCCAGGGGCAAACATCGCCCGTCACCGGCTTGTTGACCCTCAACAGCAACGTGACCGGCAGCGGCAACAGCCAGAGCGCGCTGATCCAGAGCCTCAACGGCACCGCCAGCTTCGCCCTCAACAACGGCGTGCTGCTCAATGCCAACATTGAACAGCAACTGTGCAAAGCCATCTCCACGCTCAACCGCAAAACCCTGAGCGGCGCCCCGCTGGGCAAAGACACGCCCTTCAACGAACTCAAGGGCAGCCTGGTGTTCCGTAACGGCGTGGCCAGCAACCAGGACCTGGTGGTGCGCATTCCCGGCCTGAGCGTCAAAGGCGATGGCGACATCGACCTGCGCGTATTGGGCATGGACTACCGCATTGGCATCACCATCGAAGGCGACACCCGCCCCATGCCCGACCCGGCGTGCCAAGTGGGCAAAAACTTCGTCGGTATCGAGCTGCCCTTGCGCTGCCGTGGCCCGCTGGAACTGGGCGCCAAGGCCTGCCGCCTGGACAAAGAAGGCTTGGGCAAAGTCGCCGTTAAAGCCGCCGGCAACAAACTGAGCGAAAAACTTGAAGAAAAACTCGGTGACAAAGTCAGCCCCGAACTCAAAGACGCGCTTAAAGGGCTGTTCAAACGATGAGGGATGAGCAGTTCGCAAGTGCCGTGCTCGATTGGTATGACCGCCACGGCCGCCACGACTTGCCCTGGCAACAGGGCATCACCCCTTACCGGGTGTGGGTCTCGGAAATCATGTTGCAGCAGACTCAAGTCAGCACCGTGCTCAACTACTTCGACCGCTTTATGGCCTCATTGCCAACGGTCGAAGCCTTGGCCGCAGCCCCCGAAGACGAAGTGCTGCACCTGTGGACCGGCCTTGGTTACTACACCCGCGCCCGCAATTTGCAAAAGACCGCGAAGATCGTCGTCGAGCAGTACGACGGCGAATTCCCGCGTGACGTTGAAAAGCTGGTCGAGCTGCCCGGCATTGGCCTGTCTACAGCCGGGGCGATTGCCAGCCTGAGCATGGGCCTGCGCGCGCCGATCCTCGACGGCAACGTCAAACGGGTGCTGGCCCGCTTTACCGCGCAAGAAGGCTACCCGGGCGAGCCCAAGGTCGCCAAACAGCTGTGGGCCACCGCCGAGCGCTTCACGCCCTATGACCGGGTCAACGCCTACACCCAGGCGATGATGGACATGGGCGCCACGCTCTGCACCCGCAGCAAGCCCAGTTGCCTGCTGTGCCCGCTGGAAACGCACTGCGAAGCGCACATGCTCGGCCTCGAAACGCGCTACCCGATTCCCAAGCCGCGCAAAACCATCCCGCAAAAGCGCACGCTGATGCCGATGCTGGCCAACGCCGACGGCGAGATTCTGCTTTACCGCCGCCCGTCGACCGGTTTGTGGGGCGGCCTGTGGAGCCTGCCCGAGCTGGATGACTTCAATGACATCGAGTCGCTGGCCCAGCAACACGCGCTGGCCCTGGGCGAGCATCACGAACTGCCTGGCCTGACCCACACCTTCAGCCACTTCCAACTGGCCATTGAGCCCTGGTTGATCCAGGTCCAGGAGGCAGGCCATCACGTGGCCGAGGCTGACTGGCTCTGGTATAACCTCGCCACCCCGCCGCGCCTGGGCCTTGCTGCCCCGGTGAAGAAGCTGCTCAAACGTGCAGCCGACCTAATCCACGCAGGAGAGACCTCATGACCCGCACCCTCATGTGCCGCAAATACAAAGAAGAACTGCCCGCCCTCGAGCGCGCCCCATTCCCGGGCGCCAAAGGTCAGGACATTTTCGACCACGTCTCGGCAAAAGCCTGGGCTGACTGGCAAAAACACCAAACCTTGCTGATCAACGAGAAGCGTTTGAACATGATGAACGCCGAAGATCGAAAATATTTGCAGGGCGAGATGGATAAGTTCTTCAGCGGTGAAGAATATGCCAAGGCAGAAGGCTACGTTCCGCCGAGCGAGTAAACCCCGGTTTTAAAGGGTTTGGTCCGTAAGCGACGGTAATAATTAAAATTTTTTGAAAAAAGTGTTTGACGGACCCTCAGAAAAAGCTTCTAATGCGCCCCGTTGCCCAGATAGCTCAGTCGGTAGAGCAGGGGATTGAAAATCCCCGTGTCGGCGGTTCGATTCCGTCTCTGGGCACCACATTCAGCTTTGATGTGGTGTTCACGCCACGCCAAAGCAAACAAAAAACCCGCCTAGTGCGGGTTTTTTGTTGCGCGCGATTTTTATCCGTAAGCGCCACCTCTCTTGGCGATTGCAAAGAGATGAGGTTCAATCCTCTCTTCAGCCTGCAAGGACACACCCTTTTAATGTCATCGCCTAAAAAACAGCAAAAGAATGCGCAGCGGGCCAAATCCAAGGCCAAGCAGAACCGCATCGGCAAGCCGGCCAAAACGTCGGCCAGCAGCTTGATGGATCATCCGTTCGATGACGTCAAAATCGATCTGAGTACGTTTAACTTCCAGGACATCCTCGACAACGGTTTTGACCCGGCCGATTACGATGATCTGTTCCAGGTCATGAAGGCCGCCGAGGCCATTAACCTGCAAGCGATGTGCACGGTGTTCCTGCAGTACCCGGTGCTGGAGTTGGTGATTTCCGAAGAGGAAGAAGACAGCGCCACGGACTTCCTGATGGGCTTGTTGATCGAGTACCGCATTGCCATTCATGGCGATGACGAAGACAGCGCCGTGGCCTGGATCGAAACACCGGCCTTCCAGAAAGCCTATGTCGAGGCCTCGCGCTTGCTGCAAGAGCGCAACACCCGGAGCGCGCACTGACCGCAGCGCTGACCCCACCTGTCAGCCGGGCGTTTACCGAGCCCGCCGCTGACGGTTATGTGCTGGGCGGTGTTGAGTGGCGCCATGGCGCTGGCGACCCGACGCGGGCAGTGGTGATCATCAACGCCGCGACGTCGGTGCGCTGCACGTATTACTCGCGCTTTGCTGAGTACCTGTTTAGCCACGGGCTGGACGTGATGCTGTTTGATTACCGGGGCATCGGGGTTTCACGTGCCGGGTCGCTGCGCGGGTTTCAAGCCTCATGGTCGGATTGGGGCGCGCTCGACTTTGAAGCCTTGCTCCAGCGCGCACAGCGCGAATACCCCGGCCAACCTGTCGATGTGGTCGGTCACAGCTTTGGCGGCTGTGCAGCGGGCCTGGGGGCGTCCGGGGCGGTGATCCGCAATCTGGTGACGGTGGGCGCGCAGTTTGCCCACTGGCGCGACTATGCGGCTGATCAGCGCTGGTCCATGCTCGCCAAATGGCATGGGGTGATGCCGCTGCTGACGCGGGTGTGCGGCTACTTCCCGGGCAAACGCCTGGGCTGGCTCGAAGACACACCGGCAGGCGTGGTTGGCGACTGGTGCGGCCTGGGCACGCGCTACGAGCAGTTGCCCAGCGCACGCAAACGGGCTGCCCTGCCCTTTTCATCGGTCACGGCCAACACCCTCGCTATCAGCCTTAGCGACGATCCTTTTGGCACAGTGGCAGCCACTGAGCGCCTGCTGAGCCATTTCAGCGCCAGCCCGCGTACGCACTTGCGCATAGCCCCCCAAGAAATCGGCGAGGCGGCCATTGGGCATTTCGCGTTTTTTCATAGCCGTTTTCAAGACAGCTTGTGGCCGATTGCGTTGCAATGGTTGCGTCAGGGGGAATTGGCGACGGGGATGCCGGGGCGGGTGTGTTCCTTTAAAGCGCCCTCACCCTAGCCCTCTCCCGGAGGGAGAAGGAACTGATTGGGGGATGCTGAAGGCTTTCTGCACGCTGACGGTACTGCACTGAATCTGAAAACACCTCGGTAAAGCTCTGCGCGGAATCTGAAAACACCGCGGTAAAGCTCCCTCTCCCTCCGGGAGAGGGTTGGGGTGAGGGGCTTTTGGGCCTATTGCCAATAGCGGGTGTGAACGTTAGAGTCCGCTGCGTCGCGGTCAATCCCGTGGCCGGGTGTAGGAACCCGATAAAAGTTGGCGCGTAGCGCCCAAGACTGTATCTCCGGCGTTTTTTTATGCCTGAGATAACGCTCTATGGCAGCTGTGTGCGGGCAGACTTCGGTCTGGCCGGGTGCCAACTTTCCCGGTATTCCTACCCCGCACATGGCTGCCACCCAATCTCGTAGGAAGGATCGTGTCAGCTCTTACTCAAAAAGTTGGAGAAATGCATGACCCAATCCCACACCAACGCCCTCGCCTTCCATGAAACCGGTCGCGACCATTTGCTGTTCAGCGTCAGGCCCGACATCCCCGCTGCCGATGCGTTACACAGCGCCTCTGAACTGCTGTCTGCCGCCGCTCACTCACTGGACGCCGTAGCCACCGGCACCGCCCTGATCGACGCCCATCAAGCCTTCCTGCTGTGCCACGCCCTGCGCGCGGCCAAAGCGACGGTCGATTCGCTGATCCCTGACGCGTAAACACCCGCTTTACCTCTGCGAGCGAATCCCAAGGTCAAAAGATCGCGAGACACGCTCGCTCCTACAGAGTGTCGCCAATCCAATATTTTCACCGTCAAATCAAAGAGATATCCCACAAAAAACCAGCAGCTAATACGAATTGGCAGTGACATCCTCATTGGCTCTTTAGGTCAATGCGCGGCAATAACAATGAATCCTCCGCTACCTGTCCCTTGCGACTCCGATTTAGCGCCCTTGCTGGGTTCTTTGGGTGAACTGATTCGCCAGGCACGACAAAAGGCCCTGCGCGTGGTCGATACGCTGCACGTGCACACCTGCTGGCACATGGGCCGGCATATCATCGAATACGAACAAGTCGGGGCTGCCCGTGCCGCCTATGGCAAACAACTGCTACCGACGCTGGCCAAAGCCCTGACACTCGAGTTTGGAAAAGGCTTTGATACGTCCAACCTTCGCTACATGCGGCTTTTCTATCAGGCCTTTCCAAAGTGTGACGCACTGCGTCACGAATTGAGCTGGACCCATTACCGCACCCTGTTACGCGTTGAAAACGACAGCGCACGCCAGTGGTACATGAACGAATGCGCCGTGCTGAATTGGTCGACCCGCGCGCTTGAGCGTCAAATCGGCACGCTTTACTACGAACGGCTGTTGGTCAGCCAAGACCGCACAGCCGTCAAGCAAGAAGCAGCAACCAACGTAGCGCCGCTGAATAAAAGCCCACGCGAATTTGTACGCGACCCGGTACTGCTGGAATTTTTGGGGATGCCCACCGTTACCGGGCTTTTTGAGACCGGGCTGGAGCAAGCCTTGATCGATCACCTGCAAGGCTTTTTGCTGGAGCTCGGTAAAGGCTTTGCTTTCGTTGCCCGCCAGCAGCGAATCAGCACCGAGAGCAAAGATTTTTACGTCGACCTGGTGTTCTACAACTACTTGCTCAAATGCTTTGTGATCTTTGATTTGAAACGCGGCGAGTTGACCCATCAGGACATTGGCCAGATGGATATGTACGTGCGCCTGTATGACGACCTCAAGCGCGGTCCCGAAGATTGCCCGACAGTGGGCATCATTCTGTGCGCACAAAAAGATGCCTCGGTGGTGCGCTACTCGGTACTCAATGGCAATGAGCAACTATTTGCCAGCAAGTACACGCTTGTTTTGCCGACCGAGGACGAGCTTCGCGCCGAGCTCGACCGCGAGCAAGCGCTGATCGAGGCCTCTGGCGCTTAAACCTCACCGGGCAAAACACCCGTCGGGTTTGTACACCCGTGCCGTCGACGGCGGGTTGTTTGCGAGTTTGCTCGCGGGGCGGCGCGGGCGTGGCAACAGCTCGCCTTCACAGTTAGGGCAAATGCCGCCCAGTTTCTGTTCAACGCACGCCGCACAAAACGTGCATTCGAACGAGCAAATCCGTGCTTGAGCGGAGTCTGGCGGCAGGTCCAAATCACAACATTCGCAACTGGGGCGTAGTTCGAGCATGAGTACCTCTCTGTCGACAAAAAAAACGTTCCTGTGTGCAGTTAAGACGTTTCCTACAAAAAACCAACTGCTAACCTGCTAGCAAAATAATTGCACTTTTTACACACAGTGCATTCAAACAGACATGAGCGCCTTTTCATAAGCGCACACAGAGAGCCCCGTAACACCGTATGCCACATGACACGCTTACCCCATCACTGCCTTCGGTTTTGGCCGAGTTACGTTCTGGTACTCACACCCTGCATGTCGCCCTGGAGAAGCGCTTGCCGTTTTTCTCGGACAGCCTTGATACGGGGCTCTACACACGTTTACTGGCAGCCTATTACGGGTTTTATCAGGCGATAGAAGACGCACTCTTACACAGTGCATGGATCCCGCCGGGCTTTGATCTGCACGCCAGGCTCAAGACCCCCGCTCTGGAGCAAGACCTCCAGGCCTTGAACATCAACCCCGGCACCTTGGCACAGTGCCCTACCCTGCCGGCCATGAATAGCCAGGGCAGCGTGCTTGGGGTGTTGTATGTGCTTGAAGGGGCAACCTTGGGCGGCAATGTGCTGCGTAAACGAATCGCTGAACACCTGGGCCTGGACGCCCACAACGGGTGCGCTTTTCTTTACGTGTATGGCGAAGCCACTGGCCGCCAGTGGAAGTCTTTTCTGGATTTTCTGAGCAGCGTTCCGCTGGACGCCCAAGGATGCGATGAAGCCGTCAACGTTGCCTGTTCCACTTTTAGCTGTTTCGAGCGCTGGCTCGAACGTCAGGAGGTGTTGTTATGACCCCACTCGATACGCAAACCTTTGAAACCCTGTTGGCCAATTGCGCCGACGAGCCGATTCGCTTTCCGGGCGCCATTCAGCCCCACGGCCTGCTGCTGACCCTGTCTGAGCCGGACCTGCACATCCAGCAGATCAGCGCCAACGTCGAAAACTTGTTCGGCCTGGCACCGGCTGCGCTGCTGGATCAGCCGCTGACGACCCTGACTGGCCCGCACGCGTCGACCATCGTCGAGCAAGCGGCGCAGTTCGCCGGGCAGGTCGATGTGCCGCCCCTGGAGCTGACTCTGCAAGGCATTGCCTACGAAGGCCTGCTGCACAGAGACAATGGCCTGTTGATTCTGGAGCTTGAGTTAAAGCCTGATCAGGCTGCGCTGGTGGGCACCATGGCCAAGATCCGCAACCTGAGCCGCGTGCTGCAAAGCCTGCAAGCCGCCAAGACGCTGCCTGCGCTGTACGACATTTGCGTCAAGGAGATCCAGGCACTGACCGGGTATGACCGGGTGCTGATTTATCGCTTCCAGGAAGAGGGCCACGGCCAGGTGATCGCCGAGGCCTCGTCGCCGTCGATGGAGCTGTTCAAGGGCATGTTCTTTCCGGCCTCAGACATTCCTGAGCAGGCCCGCGAGCTGTACCGCACGCATTGGTTGCGCATTATCCCGAATGCTGACTACACACCGGTTGAGCTGGTGCCCCGATTGCGCCCCGACACGCAGCAACCGCTGGACCTCAGCGGGGCGACGTTGCGCAGTGTGTCGCCGATTCACTGCCAGTACATGAAGAACATGGGCGTGTTGTCGTCGATGAGTATTTCGCTCATGGATGGCGACCGCTTGTGGGGCCTGATCAGTTGCGGCCACCGCACGCCGCTGCATGTGCCGCACGAGCTGCGCATGGCCTGCCAGACCATCGGCCAGGTGCTGTCGCTGCAAATCAGCGCCTTGCAGACCCTGGAGATCAGCCGCCAGCGTGAAGCCAAAATGGACGCCTTGGTGCGCCTAAACAGCGCAATGGTGCAAGGCCCGGAAAACGTCTTCGACGGCCTGGCGCAAGAACACGCCTTGCTCATGGACCTGACCCAGGCCAGCGGCGTGGCCATTCTTGAAGACAACGTGCTGCACCGTTATGGCCAGTGCCCCAAGCCCGAGCAGATTCGTGAGCTGTACCAGTGGTTCAAGCAAAACGATGCGCCCGTGTTCTCCACCCACAACCTGTCCACGCTGTTCGCCCCGGCAGCAGACTACAAGGACATTGCCAGCGGCCTGTTGGCCATGAGCCTGCCCAAGCCCGTGGACAATGGCGTGCTGTGGTTTCGCACCGAGGTCAAAGAGAGCATTCCCTGGAGCGGCGACCCGAGAAAGCCGCTCAATCTGGAGTCGAGCGAGACCGGTTTGCGCCTGAGCCCGCGGACTTCGTTCGAGCTGTGGAAAGTCGAAATGGACGGTATTTCGACCAAATGGAGCCATGGTGACCTGTTCGCTGCCAATGACCTGAGGCGCTCGGCGCTGGAAAACGACTTGGCCCGCCAGGTGCGTCGCGAGCAACAGGCGGTGCGGGCACGGGACGAGCTGGTGGCCGTGGTGTCCCACGACTTGCGTAACCCCATGACGATCATTTCGATGCTCTGCGGGATGATGCAAAAAACCTTCAGCAGCGACGGCTCGCACGCGTCCAGGCGCATCACCACGGCCATCGATACCATGCAGCAGGCCAGCAGCCGCATGAACATCCTGCTGGAAGACTTGCTCGACACCTCCAAGATCGAGGCGGGCCGCTACACGATCTCGGCGCAGTCTCTGGACGTGACGCAGATTTTTGAAGAGGCCCTGTCGCTGCTGATGCCGCTGGCGAGCGAAAAGCAGGTAGAGCTGACCTTTCACGCCGAGCCCGACCTGCAGATTCACGCCGACCCTGAGCGCTTGTTCCAGGTGCTGTCCAACCTGATCAGCAACGCGATCAAGTTCACCCCGGCCGACGGCAAAATCGTGGTGGCCGCCATGTCCAACGGCGATGACATCGTGTTCAGCGTGCGTGACTCCGGCAAAGGCATCCCCGCCGAACAACTGCCGCATATCTTCGACCGTTACTGGACGGCCAAAGAAGGCAACGCCACGGGCACAGGCCTTGGGCTGTACATCTCACAGGGCATCATCAAGGCCCATGGCGGGCAGTTGCTGGCCGAGAGTACGCCGGGCGAAGGCAGCGAATTCCGCTTTACGGTGCCTAAAATCAGCTGACCGCACACGGTTGTAACGCCCACAAAAAAGGCCGCCATCGCGAACGATGGCGGCCTTTTTCTGGACTCAACGTTGAGGGCCGTCCTGGCCTCAGTTAAGTACCGATGCCCCCGCTTTCTCTGCACTGCGACGACGTGTGACCAACAGGCCCGCCGCCACCACCAAAATGCTCAACAGGCCGGTGGCCATGATTTCAGCCTGATGCTCTGGCTGGAACAGCATGATGGTCAAAATGGCCACGATAAACACGATCACCGCCCAGGTCAGACCCGGGAACAGCCACATTTTGAACTCGATTTTCTCGCCCTTTTCGGTGCGCTTTTTGCGCATGCGCAGTTGCGACACCGCGATCACCAGGTACACCAGCAGCGCGATGGCGCCGGAGCTGGCGAGCAGGAATTCAAACACCGCAGCAGGCGCCACGTAGTTGGCAAACACGGCCACGAAGGCTGCGCCAGTGGACATCATGACGGCCCAGTAAGGCGTGCCGCTGGCGTTGGTGCGCTTGGCCGCGGCCGGTGCGTCACCGCGCTTGCTCAGGGAGAAGAGCATGCGCGAAGCGGTGTAGAGCGCCGAGTTCAGGCAGCTGGTAACCGCAATCAGAACCACGATATCGACGATCAGCTTGGCATTCGGGATGCCCATGCTCACCAGTGCAGTCTGATAAGAGCCAACGCTGGCCAGGCTTGGGTCGTTCCATGGCACCAGGGCCACAACGATGAAGATCGACACCAGATAGAACAAGCCAATCCGCCAGATCACCGAGTTGGTGGCCTTGGTGATTTGCTTGCTCGGGTCTTTGGATTCCGCCGCCGCGATGGTGACGATTTCGGTGCCCATAAACGAGAACATCGTGGTCAGCATGGCGGCCAGTACAGCGCCCATGCCGTTAGGCATAAAGCCGACGGTGTCGACCAGGTGCGACACACCGCTGACGCCGCTGGTGGGCAGCAGGCCGAAGATGGCCGCAAGGCCCAAGCCAATGAAGCCCACGATCGCCAGCACTTTGACCAGCGCAAACCAGAACTCGAACTCACCGTAGTTCTTGACGCTGAACAGGTTGGTGATGGTCAGCAACAAGGTGATGACCAGGGTAAACACCCAGATCTCCACGCCCGGGAACCAGGCATGCAGGATGGTGCCGGCCGCCACCGCTTCCAGCGGGATAACCAACACCCAGAACCACCAGTACAGCCAGCCGATGGTGAAACCGGCCCAGTGCCCGATGGCACGGTCGGCGTAAGTGGAGAATGAACCGGTGTCCGGCGAGGCGACGGCCATTTCGGCCAGCATGCGCATCACCAACACCACTAACGTGCCTGCTGCGGCGTAGGCCAGCAGCACGGCAGGGCCCGCCTGGGCAATCGCGTGTCCGGAGCCGACGAACAAGCCGGCACCGATGACCCCCGCGATAGACAGCATGGTCACATGCCGTGGCTTGAGCCCTTGCTCCAGGCCGTTAGAGGTTTGTGTATTGCTCATTGGGACTACCTTTGCAGTGAAAGCCATTCCGAGCGCCGCGCTTGATTACCTTCTCGTAAAAAGTAACCAACGGGGCGTTTAGAATTATTTACGCAATAAATGAGCCAAAATGTGACAGGTGCACGGTTTGCGTGGCCTGTAAGGCATTTGCGTTATGTTTGTAACCTGTTGAGCGTAATGGCTTTTTGCCTATTTGTTACCGTAACACTCAGTTACAGGGAACCTCGCGCACCAAAAAAAAGCAAATCTACCCATCTGGCCCTAAACCGGTGCGCATCTTTGACCTTTAGTAGGTTCGTGCTTCCAACACAGGGCCAAAACTGGCAACATCGCGACCTTTTTTACGCGACACCTCTCTGGCCGAACGGCAAAATACGGGGCTTGGTTGTTGTCGGCGCGACAGTCTTCTATCGCGATGCGACAAACGACCACACTCGTGCCTTTTGGGCTGGTGGTGCGGCTGGTTGCCTTGGCGACCCTATGCTAGCTTGGCCCTCGCCAGGAAGGCCGCCCAATAGCAGGATCGCACCCGAACACAATGAGGACCGCACATGGCTTTGGCCACGCCCGCGCTTGAAATCCGCAATTTGCATAAACGCTACGGCGAGCTTGAGGTACTTAAAGGTATCTCGCTGACCGCACGCGACGGCGACGTGATCTCGATCCTGGGTTCTTCCGGTTCCGGCAAGTCCACTCTGCTGCGCTGTATCAACCTGTTGGAAAACCCGCACGAGGGCCAGATCCTCGTTGCCGGTGAAGAGCTCAAACTCAAAAAAGCCAAATCGGGTGAACTGGTTGCCGCCGATGGCAAACAAATCAACCGCATGCGCAGCGAACTGGGTTTTGTGTTTCAAAACTTTAACCTGTGGCCGCACATGACCATCCTCGACAACATCATCGAGGCGCCACGCCGCGTGCTGGGCCAGAGCAAGGCCGAAGCCATCGAGGTGGCCGAAGCGCTGCTGGCCAAGGTAGGCATCGCTGATAAACGCCATGCCTACCCGTCGGAACTGTCCGGTGGCCAGCAGCAACGTGCTGCCATCGCCCGTACGCTGGCCATGCAACCTAAAGTGATCCTGTTCGATGAGCCCACATCAGCCCTTGACCCGGAAATGGTCCAGGAAGTACTTAGTGTGATCCGCGCGCTCGCCGAAGAAGGTCGCACTATGCTCATGGTCACCCACGAAATGGGCTTTGCCCGTCAGGTGTCCAGCGAAGTCGTGTTTTTGCACCAAGGCCTGATCGAAGAGCAAGGATCGCCTGACCAGGTGTTTGATAACCCGGTCTCAGCGCGCTGCAAACAATTCATGTCCAGCAATCGCTAACGGAGCAATACGAATGCAGAACTATAAAAAACTTCTCCTGGCTGCTGCCGCCACTTTGGTGTTCAGTGCTAATGCCTTGGCTGTTGATAAGTACACCGTCGGGATTGAAGGGGCCTACCCCCCGTTCAATAACAAGAACGCCAGCGGTGAAGTGGTGGGTTTTGACCCCGATATCGCAATGGCCCTGTGCGCAAAAATGAAGGCCGAGTGCACCATCGTGACCTCCGACTGGGACGGCATCATCCCGTCGCTGATGGCAGGCAAGTTCGACTTTGTAGTGTCTTCGCAATCGATTACCCCGGAGCGTCTGGAAGCGGTCGACTTCACCAACCCTTACTACTCCAACAAGCAGCAGTTCATTGCGCCTAAAAAAGTCGACTTCAAAACCGACAAGGCTGACCTGAAGGGCAAGACCATCGGTACTCAGCGCGCCACTCAGGCGGCAACCTGGCTGGAAGACAACCTGGGCAATGACATCACGCTCAAGCTCTATGACACTCAGGAGAACGCCTACGCTGACCTGGTTGCAGGTCGTGTTGATGCCCTGCTGGCTGACAAGTACGCCAACTTTGACTGGCTCAAGAGCAAAGACGGCCAAGCGTATGAGTTCAAAGGCGAGCCGGTTAACGACGATGACAAAGTGGGCATTTCGCTGAAAAAAGGCAACACAGCCCTCAAAGAAAAGTTGAACACCGCGCTTAAAGAAATCGTTGAAGACGGCACCTACAAGAAGATCAACGACAAGTACTTCCCGTTCAGCATCTACTGACCTGCCTGACCGGTGCTGCCTTGCGCAGCGCCGGTCCCTAGCAAAGCCTGCCTAACCCATGACTATCGATTTATACGGATTCGGCCCGGCGCTTGCCGCTGGCGCACTGATGACCGTCAAACTGGCACTCACTGCGCTGTGTCTGGGCCTGGTGCTCGGCCTGCTCGGTGCATTGGCCAAAACTTCGCCGTACAAGCCGCTTAAATGGCTCGGTGGCACTTATTCAACGCTGGTTCGCGGCGTGCCGGAACTGCTCTGGGTGTTGCTGATTTACTTCGGCAGCGTGAACGCAGTGCGCGGCCTCGGCGAACTGATCGGCATGCCCGACCTCACCCTCAGCGCCTTTGCGGCCGGTGTTATCGCGCTGGGTCTGTGCTTTGGCGCGTACGCGACCGAAGTGTTTCGTGGCGCCATTTTGGCGATTCCTAAAGGCCATCGCGAAGCGGGCCTGGCTCTGGGCCTGAGCAAACCGCGCATTTTCACCAAGCTGGTGCTGCCACAAATGTGGCGTATCGCCCTGCCCGGCCTGGGCAACCTGTTCATGATCCTGATGAAAGACACCGCGCTGGTCTCGGTCATCGGCCTGGAAGAAATCATGCGTCAGGCGCAAAACGCCGTGACCTTCGCCAAACACCCCTTCACCTTCTACATGGTGGCTGCCGTGATGTACCTGGGCCTGACCATATTGGCCATGGGCACCCTGCACGTGCTTGAGAAACGCGCCGCACGCGGCTTCGTGAGGAGAACGTAATGCTGGTGTGGGAACTCTTCATCAAGTGGCTGCCCAAGCTGATTCAAGGCGCGACCCTGACGCTGGAGCTGACGGCACTGTCGGTCATCGCCGGTTTGATCGTGGCCATTCCGCTGGGCATCGCCCGCTCCTCCAAGCTGTGGTACGTGCGCTCGCTGCCGTACGGTTATATCTTTTTCTTTCGCGGCACGCCGCTGCTGATCCAGCTGTTTCTGGTGTATTACGGGCTGGGGCAATTTGAGGTGGTGCGTGAAAGCGTGCTGTGGCCTTACCTGCGCGACCCGTTCTGGTGTGCGGTACTGACCATGACCCTGCACACGGCCGCTTATATCGCAGAAATTTTGCGGGGCGCCATTCAGGCCATTCCGCCGGGTGAAATCGAAGCGGCCCGTGCGCTGGGCATGTCACGCGGCAAAACCCTGCTGCACATCGTGCTGCCGCGTGCTGCACGCATCGGCCTGCCGGCGTACAGCAACGAGGTGATCCTGATGCTCAAGGCCAGTTCGCTGGCGAGCACCGTGACCTTGCTGGAACTGACCGGCATGACCCGCACCATCATCGCCCGCAACTACCAGACGGTGGACATGTTCCTGATCGCCGGGGTGATCTACCTGGTCATGTCGTTTGTGCTGATCCAGGGGTTCAAACTGCTGGAGCGCTGGTTGCGCGTCGATGCCTGCCAAGGCCGTTAACCTTGAGGGCGAGCGACTGCTCGCCCGCTTTGAGGCACTGGACGCGTTTTTACGTGAGCACCAGTCGCTGTGGCGCCCACGGCCATTCACGCAACTGAATATGCCGTGGGAAGCCCACCATCCTGAATTGTCCCAATGGTTGCGCCAGCGCTCGTTGCACGACGCTGAAGCCAGCCATAACCAGCCTCATCAGCTAGGCGCCCCCGCACCGTTTACGGCACTGGCAGCCACCGCCCTTGCACTGAGCCGCCTTGAGCGTTTACCCGTTCAGGCCCTGGCGCCAGCCGCGCCGCGCTTGCAGGTGGATGTACCGGGGCGCAAATGGCAGCAAATCGAAGCCTTCGCACAAAGCCTGACCTTTAAGCAGCCCCCCACGCACTGGCTGGACTGGTGTTCAGGCAAAGGCCATTTGGGCCGCCGCTTGATAACCGCAGAGCAACAATTGACGTGCCTGGAATACGACCCGGCGCTGGTCGAAGCCGGTTTGGCGCTCAGCCAGCGGCATCGGCTCAATGCCCGGCATGTGCAACAGGACGTTATGGCGGCGCTTGAACTGCAACCCGACATGACCCCCGTAGCCCTGCATGCCTGTGGTGATTTGCACGTGCGCCTGCTGCAACTGGCCAGCGCGGCGGGCTGTGCACAACTTGCCCTTTCGCCGTGCTGCTACAACCGCATCAGTGCGCCGCACTACACGGCGTTATCCACAGCCGCCAAGGCCTCGGCTTTGCAGTTATCGCTGGAAGACCTGAGCTTGCCGATGAGCGAAACCGTGACCGCCGGCAGCCGCGTGCGGCGCCAGCGCGATGAATCGATGGCACGGCGTTTGGGGTTTGATGGGCTGCAACGCCAATTGCGCCAGTGCGATGAATACTTATCCACACCCTCGCTGCCCAGCGCCTGGCTGAACAAGCCGTTTGCCCAGTACTGCGAAGACCTCGCGGCGTTGAAAAACTTATCCACAACCGGGACAGAAGACTGGGCTGCGCTTGAAGCGGCGGGCTGGGAGCGGTTGGCGCACGTGCGCAATCTGGAGTTGGTACGCGGCCTGTTCCGCCGCCCGCTGGAGCTGTGGCTGGTACTGGATCGGGCGCTGTACCTGCAAGAGCACGGCTATGACGTGCGCGTGGGCGAGTTTTGCGACAGCAGCCTGACGCCGCGCAATGTGATGGTGATTGCGCAGCGCACACAGCCTCTGTAGGAGCGAGCTTGCCTCGCGATCTTTTAAAAAGATCAAAAGATCGCGAGACAAGCTCGCTCCTACAGGGGTTAGTCAGTGGCCTACGACCCGCGATACGTCGAGAAGCCGTAAGGGCTGAGCAGCAGCGGGATGTGGTAATGCTGGTCGGCGTTTTTCACTTCGAAGATCACCGGGATCTCCGGGAAGAAGGTGTCACGCCCGGCCTTTTTGAAGTATTCGCCGGTTTTGAACACCACGCGGTATTCGCCCGCTTTAAGCGTCTGCTGGGCCGGGAACAACTCGCCAATGCGACCTTGTTCGTTAGTCACACCTTGGCTCAGCATCTGCCAGTTCTGGCCCACCTGCTGCTCCAAGGTGACGTGAACGCCCGGTGACGGTAAACCGTTCTCCAGGTTGAGTACGTGCACGCTCAGCGGGTTGCCCGCCGCCCATGCGACGCTCGAAACAGCGCTCAGGCCCAAGGCCGCCAGTGTAATTTTCAACCGTTTCATGTGTGATCCTCCGGGTTAATTGCGTTGTGTGGTCAAGCCGATCTGTTGGGCAGCGCTCACCGCGCAGGCTTCGTCCTGCTCGGCGCCGCCCGCCCCGGCCACGCCCATGGCGCCGACCAGTTCAGTGCCGGCAAACAGCGGCACGCCACCGCCCAACAGCAGCAACTCAGGGATGGAGTTGAGGTTGGCGGCCTCCGGGTTGTTGCGAGCACGTTCGGCAAACAGCCGGGTTGGCGTTTTGCTCGACAGCGCGGTGTAGGCTTTGCGCTGGCTGGCCAACAGGTTGTGCGGCCCGACGTTCTCCGGGCGCAGCGCCAGCAACACGTTGCCACCGCGGTCCAGCACGTTCAGCGCCCCGCTGCAGTGCTTGAGCGCAGCAGCGGCCAGTTGCTGGGCCGTGGCCAGATCGAGGTCGGCATGGCGTGGTAGATCCGGCGCGGCCTGGGCGGCGCCAGCGGTGCCCAAGGCAGCCCACAACAGCACATTTTTCAGCATCATCGACAAGCTCCTGTTCGAATGACGCCACCTTAACCAGCAACCCCCGTCAGAACCTCGTCAGTTGGATTACAAGTTTGTAATAGGCAATAACGGCGAACGCGCCTAGCCTGTTCAGACGATTGATCGAGGTGTGCGATGCGCTTGTTAGTAGTAGAAGACGAAGCCAAGACTGCTGAATTCCTGGCCAAGGGCCTTAAGGAGTCAGGTTTTGTCGTGGATGTAGCCTTGAACGGGCTGGACGGGCGCTACCTGATTGAGCAGCAGGAATACGACCTGATCATTCTTGACGTGATGCTGCCGGGGCTTAATGGCTGGCAACTGCTGCAGCTGATTCGCCAGCGCGGCGCCACGCCGGTGCTGTTTTTAACCGCCAAAGACGCCATCGAAGACCGCGTGCGCGGCCTTGAACTGGGTGCAGACGACTACCTGCTCAAGCCATTTGCCTTTGCCGAGTTGCTGGCCCGGGTGCGCACGCTGCTGCGTCGCGGCCCGATGCGTGAGGCCGAGTCGTACAGCATTGCCGACCTTGAGATCGACGTGCTGCGTCGCCGCGTCAGCCGAGGCGGTCAGCGCATCAACCTGACCAACAAGGAGTTTGCGCTGCTGCAGTTGCTGGCCAGCCGTCAGGGCGAAGTGTTGTCGCGCACCTTGATTGCCTCGCAGGTGTGGAACCTGAATTTCGACAGCGACACCAACATGGTCGAGGTCGCCGTGCGCCGATTGCGCGCCAAGGTCGACGACCCGTACATGCCAAAACTTATCCACACCGTGCGCGGCGTCGGCTATCAGTTGGAAGCGCCCGATGAATAGGTCCATCGCTTGGCGGCTGGCCCTGGCCATTGCGCTAACGTGCGCGCTGGTGCTCAGCGTAATCGGCGTGTTCCTGTACCGCTCACTGGCCTCGGAGCTGAGCTTTCGCGATGACATGGCATTGCTCGGTCGCCTTGAGCGCATGCGCGCACTGCTGCACGACAGCGACAGCCTCGAAGCCCTGCAAGAGCGCCCCAGGCTGTATCAAAACATGTTGGGCAACCGTGACAGCCTGTTGTTGGTGACCCACAGCGACGGCCGCCCGGTGATCACGATCAACCCGCACCAGCAAGCGCTGCCGCCTGTGCAGCCCTTAAGCCAGGACCGCATGCCACAGCGCAGCGATATCCAGACGGTGGGCAACCTCGACTTGCTGAGCGGTGTGGCCGACGGCCCGTCGGACGAGCGCTTGAACGTGACCGTGGGCATGCATCTGCAAGAGCGTGAGCAGATGCTCGCCAGTTACCGACTGCGTCTGTACATGGCGGTCGGGCTGGGCGCCCTGCTCGCGTTTGGCCTGGGTTTGCTGCTGTTGCGCCGAGGCCTGAAACCGTTGCGGGAACTGGCCCAGGCCATGCGCGGCATTAACCCGCGCAGCCTTGACCAACGCATGCCCGTCGACCACGTACCCACAGAATTGAAAGAACCGGTGCTGGCGCTCAACGCCATGCTCGCGCGCCTTGAGGACAACTTTGCGCGGCTGTCGCAGTTCTCGGCGGATCTGGCCCATGAGATCCGCACGCCGCTGCACAACCTGCTGGGCAGCAACAGCCTGGCCCTGAACCAGACGCGCAGCCCGGCGGAGTATCAGGACGTGCTGGCGTCCAACATTGAAGAGTACGAACGCCTGAACCGCATGGCCGAGAACCTGATGTTCCTGGCCCGCGCCGAGCACGGGCAACGGCCTGTGCACCTGCAAAACGTGGACCTGCGCGCGGTGGGCGACGAGCTGTGTGATTACTTTGACGCGCTGGCTGAAGACCGTGGCGTGCGCTTGGGCAATTCGCTCAGCGGCACGCTGACGGCGGACCTGCATCTGTTGCAGCGGGCCTTGAGTAACCTGCTGGCCAATGCCGTACGGCACGCCGAGCCCGATTCGGTGATCAGGCTGGTGCAGCGCGAAGACGCCGAGTATTGCTGGATCGGCGTGCACAACATCGGCCCCGCCATCGCGCCGCAACATGTGGGCAAAGTGTTCGATCGTTTTTACCGGGTCGACCCTTCGCGCTCACAGCCAGAGGACTCAGGCGGGCTGGGCTTGGCGATTGTGGGGTCGATCATGCAACTGCATGGCGGTGAAGTGCGCGTGCAAAGCGACGACAGCGGGACGCTGTTTGAGCTGGGGTTTGCTAGGCACATGACCAAAACCACACCTTGTGGGAGCGGGCTTGCTCGCGATGCCGGCCACTCGGTCTATCAGTAAAACCTTGTCGGTCCAATCGCGAGCAAGCC